>JAGVPR010000205.1 GCA_020052115.1 Candidatus Eiseniibacteriota bacterium | reverse complement strand
GACGCGCCCGTCAAGCACAAGCGGAAGATGCACAGGAAACCCACCGAGCAAAGTCGTACCTCAGAGCACGGAAGGAGTGCAGTGTGATGCGTAGTCCTTATCCCGCGGACTCGCAGGGCGAGCCGGCAGGATCACCGTGCCGTAATGCGCCGCCAGCTCCTCGTAGGTCCGCTGGATCCCGGGCTCGTAACGGCAGGAGATCGTCACACCACTCTTGAGTTGGTCGGGGACGATGGCGCCCGGTACGCCGCCGAAAAACTCAAGGGCTCGCACGTGGCTCGCAATCCAGTCCGGCCCTCGCTGCGTGCGCGTCGCTTCGGCAAAGGTGAAGTTCGAAGCACCCAGGACCGCGACGAAGAGCTCGACGTCCACGCACTCGCCCGTCACCGGGTCGACGATGTGCGGCTTCTGGCCCGCGTAATCGGCGAAGAGCTTCTCGCCGGCGCGGTGCACTTGCCGCATCGAGAGCCGCTGTCCCTTCACCCACCGGCGGTAGATGTCGCAGAACTGCGTGTACCGGTACCCGTCGGGATGCTGCTGCAGGTACTCGTCATGCAGCAGCTCGAGTGTGACGCCTGGCCTGCGTCGCTCGGTGTGCAGGTAGACGCAATCCGGCCGCGGGCGCTCCCCGGCCGTCGACTCGCCCGCCGGGTAAAGCCGCCTCTCGAGCTCCTCCTCGCTCGCGCTCTCGACCCAGACCCAGTCGATCCCGGCCTCGCGCGCCCGGCCGACCGTGGCCGCCACCGCCCCCAAGCTCACGCCCAGGCTTCGGGCCACCTCCCGATGGCTTCGGCCCAAGGTCCACTTGAGCCTGAGGATCTCCCGGTGCTTCCGCATGGACAGTCTCTCCGTGGCCATCCCGCCTCCTTGGGAGAGGCGCTGGCGATCGGGACCATCCAGCGTCGCCTCAACTCCACGCCTCCGTCCCCGGGAGGGTGGCATAAGCCCCGTTCACGACGACCGATCCAGGTGTTCACGATCACCGATCTGGGTGTTCACGATGACCGATCTTGGCGTTCACCATGGCCGATCTAGGTGTTCACGATCGACCGATCTGGGTGTTCACGATGCTCCGATCTTGGTGTTCACGATGGACCGGTGCGCGCACTCAATCATCGCGAGCGCCATACGGTCCTTCATGCTCCCCGTGGGATTCTCGTATTCCAGCTTGACCAGAATCCGGGCGCTCTTCTCCGGGACGATATGCCGGAGTGGAATGAGCCTCGTTCGGCCGATCGTGTCGAGTACCGTCATGCTCTCCTCTCCCGCTCCATCGCGGTCCAGCCTGTCTAATTGATCCGGTACCACCGCAACGGCTTCACATGAGCGGATGGCTGGACGATGCCCCTTGCTTCAAGGTCGAGCGCACCGTTACGACGACCCCGTGAACCGGCTTCGTTCGCTTCATCCGTCTGCCTCACTCAATGGCCGCTCCACGCTCGCGGAGCAGCTCGCGGAGAATGGACCGATGGCAGCGCTCCTCGGAGGGGCAGTAGCAGCCGACCGAAAACGACGTGCTGTGGGACAGGGCCGCGAGCAGGTCGAGGACATGGGCCTTCTCGCCTTGCTTCATCTCGGCTCGATATCGCCTGGCGAAGATTCGCCATCGGCGATCCTCATCTGCTTCGTGACCGAGTTTGAGGAGCTCCTCGCTGGGGGCTACTTCAGGGAGCCAGACGTCATAGAAGTCGCGGGAGGCAAAGTCGGCTTTCGGGACTCCCCGTGGGGGCCGTCGCACGGTGCCGATTCGCAGGCCCTCGCCCGGGAGTCGCGGGCTTCCCAAGCGGACGACACGGATGGGCATTCCTTCCTCCTGCCGAAGCGCGATTCCGAACCTTCCGGTGCATGCAGCCGCTATCCGGCCATCTATAGCTCTATTCCGCGAGCTTGCCTCGCAGCACCTCACAGGAACTGCTGTCGCAACGGGATATCTGTAACTTGCCTTCGCGGATGATGCTTCGGACCGTGTGCATCGTCACGATCTCGCCGTCAAGGACGATTGCGACCGGTTTCCCCAGATGTTCAGCGGTGAACTGCTCGAGGAGGTTGACGCATTCACGGGCAAGGGTCACGCTGAGCAAGGCGCGCCCGGTCCCATCGTGCCGGACTTCGGGTTGACCATCGAGAATCAGTGGCACCAATAACGAAGTGTCAATAGCGAGATACGTCCGAGGCTCTTCCTGGGCGAGACCCGAGTATTTTCGGTCGTATGGCAGAACCAGTTGCCGGGGCGCAACGAGGCCGGCGGATTCCGGAGTTGCGGCCTCGCAGAGGACTGGATAGAGACCATCACGGAGCGCATTCCTACCGGTCGTGCTGGTGGATGGCTCCCGATGGGCAACGGCGTTGTCTTCAGTTCGTGTGCAAGCAGCCGCCAGGAGGATGAGCGCGAACAAGGCAAGGAGCGCACGCGGCACGGGGGAGTGAGAATGTCCTTTCATCGGGGCCTCGCTGTCCGGGTAACGGCGGCGCTCACCCACGTTGCGGCGCGCAGCGGAGCAAAGTCGGGTGGAGCCCATGGTTGGGTGGCCTATCCGCCGTTCTCGAGCTTCAGTGACGTCACATCAATGATCCCCATTCAGCGCAATCGCACCCGTCCGGCGTCGTCTGCGAGCGCGGGTTATGCCGCTGCTCACCGTCGCCTCCCGGGCGCAAAGCGGGCGGTCCTCCGCGCGATCGTGAAACCGCTGCCTGGAGTCCGTGTTCCTCGTCGCAGTCGGACCGGTCGTTGCCTCTAGCTCGCCGCCTTGATGAGAGCAAGGGCCGCGACGTTGCGGACGTCGTCGGTATTCCTGACTTCGAGCCTGACAGCCCTGCCTTCCGCATAGCGCTTCGCGGTGTCGAGAGTCTCGATGACCGAGCCAGGCAGGGTACTCTGATGCGCCGCCGTAACCGCCTTCTCGCCCAGGGCGAAGGAGGCAAGGAAGTGACCTTCTTGAGGCGTCATATACAGGATGACCCTCTTCCCGTCCTTGATTCTGACAGGGCGAGATGACGCAGCAGGAGCTTGCGGACCGGGTCGGCGTCACGCGGCAGATGGTAAACGCGATCGAGGGGAACAAGTACTCGCCGTTGCTGCAAGTCGCATTCCGGATCGCGCGGGTGTTCGTCGTGCCGCTGGAGCGGGTGTTCCAGCATGGGGAAGAGTGAGTCATGCGAGGGCGGCGGCCCTTCGCGTCTTCGCGCCCCAGATCAACAGCCAGAAGATGATCGGCAGTTCCGCGACCTCGAGCGGCAACGCGACCTTCGACACCAGTGGCGCGTACCGTGGCAGGACAAGGGTCGCGAAGGAACTGGCCAGGTAGGCGACGCCGGCAATCATCAGCAGGACGCCGAGCACGCGGGGGATGAAGCCCGAGCGGATGACCAGCATCCCGAACGGGAACAGCCAGAGTCCCCAGAATACGGAAGCCACGGTGATGCCCTTGTCGTGCAGACGGAGGAACAGGTACGCCAGGGCATCCAGATGAGGCTTCTCGAACACCGACAGAAAGCCGGCGCCGCTCACGAGGACCTGCGCGGCGATTTCGTTGAGGACGTTGACGAACACGATTGGAACGGAGACCAGCGCTCCCAGGATCACCATCTGCGTGGCATGAGTCTCGTTGACCGCCTTGAACAAGCGGTAGAGCGCCAGGACCAGGAATACGCCGATGATCTGGTGGACCAGTTCGCTCGCGATGCCGACGCGGAGAAGCCACCCGGAAGCCCTGATGTTATCGGCCGTCGCGGTCGCATTCCCAGCCACGATCAACTTGCCGGGGACATAGAGGAGGCCGATGGGGGCGCTCAGTGCAAGAAGGAGGTACAGGAACCCGGCGGCTCGCGCCTGCTGCTGGGTCGATTTCACATCCTCTCCATTCTATGCACAGGTGGCCGGGTGCTGCATCACCGCGTCTGTGGTTGCGGCACCTTCGCCCCCTTGATGACGAGCCAGAGGATTATCGGCACCTCTCCGAAATAGAGCGGCATCATGACCTGGGAGACAACCTGCCTGTAGGCAGGCAAGACGATGGATGTTGCGCTCGTGACGAGATAGCCGACGCCTGCGATGATCAGCAAGATGCCCAGGATCCGAGGGAAGAAGCCCGACTTGATGACGAGGATGCCGAAGGGAAAGAGCCAGAGACCCCAAAACGCCAAGGCAAGAGCGACTCCACTGCTGTGTACTCTGAGAAACCCAAGCGCCAGAGCGTCCAGCTGAGGTCTCGTGAACACCGACAAGTAGTCGGCGCCACTCAAGAGCACCAGCGCCGCGAGCTTATGGAGCAGGTTGGCGAGCGAGACGGCGACGCCGACTACGACCAAGAGCACCATGAGCAGGGCCTGCCGCCTGGCAACGTCCTTGAGGAGGTAGTACAGGCTCACAACCAGGAAGATGAAGATGACGAGAGTGGCGAAGCTGATCAGAAGGCCGATGCGGTAGGTAAGCTCGGCAGCGGTGATGTTGCGGGCCGTCGCCGCGGCATCCTCGAGAACAACGAAGGCGGGAAAGAGGAACTCGCGGACGATCGCCACCAGCGCAAATACCAAGTACAGCACTCCCGCTCGCCGCGCCAACGTCGCCGTTGTGTTCATGTCCCGCCTCCAGTGTCTTGCCGACTCCCGGCTGCGAGTTTATCCCGCAGGGCACGGTGAGAGTGCGTCGGTTCGCCTCAAGGTCCAGCCCAGGGCCAGACCGTTACTACGGGCCTGCCGACCGAAGAGTTTCAGTGATGCCGGACGCTGCAAGCAGCCCGCGACTCGGAGTCACCTGGTTGGCCGTAACCTCTCATACTTCACCGTATCGGGCCCGCTACCGGCTCCGGCCGGCGTGAAACCGCATTTCTCGAGAACCTTGATTGACCCTTCGTTCGTCGGCGTCGTGTGCGCGATGACTCCGACTACGGCAGCCACCGAGAAAGCCCGCGACACGAGCGCCTGGACCAGCTCCGTCGCGAACGCGCGGCCCTGAAACTCCGGCGCGATCGAGTAGCCGACCTCCACGATCCCATCAGGACCGGGTGGGCCGAGGTATCCGCCTGCCCCGATCACCACTGCGCGGTCACCCTCGACGGGACGACGGATCGCGTACCAGCCGTACCACCCGACCGCGTCGCCGCTCTCAGACAGCCGGGCATGAAAGAACTCCAGGGCGGAACGGTCGTACTCGCCCGGAGGCCAGCTCCTGGGGATCTCTGCCCCGAGTAGTCGTCCGAGCTTCTCGGAACACTCCATTTCCGCCTCGACGTGGACGAGCGTCGCCGCGACGAGTTCCAGCCGCTCCGTTCGGATCAGCATCGGATGATCATAGCCGCAACGCGGCCCGAGCCGCCTGATGTCGTGGCGCTCGCCGGCGGCGGGCCACTACGAGTTCAGGCGATCACCGGTAGATGCTCTTGATGGTGCCCCACGAGCAACTCGCCGCCGACGTGGGAGCGCAGGGCTCGATGGTCCCCACGATGAGACAACCGTCGGCTTCCGGGCACGGAGCCCAGCAGAATGGGGGGAAGGAACCGACGACGTGCACGACATCCCCGGCGCCGAAGCTCGAGTAGGTGTCCAGGACGAAGTAGCCCACCGATTGAACGTGAAGGACGAGCTCGGAGCACGACGTCCCGGGAATTCCCGCACTCAGGTTCCCGCATGCGTCCAGGTCGGCGGCGCGTACGGCGGGGCAACAGGTCGCGCCAAACAGCACCAGCAGGGTCAATGCGAGCTTTTTCATTGGATCCTCCTCGTGGTTCGAGTCGCTGAGGAACCAACCCCGGCAGCCTTCAGGACATTCACAGTCAAGCGCACAGCGTACGCCTCTTGCGCGGCGGGCGCTATACCCGACGCAGCGCGTTCTGCTTCATCTCCGGCGGCGTCTTCCTGCATCGGTGGAGTGGCTCCAGGTAGTGCTGCTTGTGCCCCTGGGACTCTCCGACGGCCGCAGAACTTCGAAGTAGGTCTCGAGGACAGCCGCTTCTGGCGCGGCGGAGGATCCACTGTCGGTGGAGTGCACGAAGTCCTGATCCATCCCGCCGGAATCACCGCGACTGCGCCTCCATGAACCCGAGGGAGACCAGGAACGCGTCGGCCCTTGCCGCCGCAGCCTTTGCGGTTTCCGGGTCCGGCTCCGGCATGCCGTCGTCGGCGATGCCCTTCGGCGTGAAAAGATGCCCGAAGTTCTCGTACACCTGCAACTCGCAGACATTGCCCGCCGCGCGCATCCGGTCGCAGAAGCGTTTCGCACCGGCCAGCGGTGTCACCGTGTCGATGTTCCCCTGCAAGACCAATGCAGGCGGCATCCCCTTGCGCACGTGCTCATCGGGAGAGACCTCTCGCGCGTCGGCGCGCTCCCCGAGGAGGAGCTGAAACCACTTGTCTGATACCAGCGACACTGCCGGCGAGACCAATACCAGAGCGTTCGGCACGGAACTGACGGTTCCGGCCGCATTGTCATCTTCGAAGATCGCGGCACATGCGGCCAGGTGCCCGCCAGCCGACCAACCGTAGGCCGCGATGCGCTCCGGATCGATATCAAGGGAGTCAGCATGGCCGCGCATCCATCGAATCACCGCGCGTGCATCGGCCATGGCGTCGATCGGCGCCACGGAATCGCGATCCGATAACCGGTACTGCGCCGCGACCGCGACCATCCCGCGTTCCGCATAATGCCGCGCCCGCGGGAATGCCCACGCAGGTTCACCCATTGTCCAGCCGCCCCCGTGGAACAGCACGATCGCAGCCCGGCGGTGGTGGCCTATCCGCGCCTGCGGCGAGAACACATGAGCCTTCAGGTCACGGCCCGCCGTCGTCGAGTAGACGTGCGCGACGGGCCCGTCCACAACGGCGGGTGTTTGCGCGGCAACGCAGCACGGAGCGCAGGCCAGGAAACCGATTGCCGCAGCTAGAAGGCCACTGCGGATGGTCGCTGTAATCATCACTGTAGCCTCCTGCGTCCGTCTGACGTACGCATGGGCCGCGGGGGGCGCCGAGCCCGGCGCGGCGTCCTCTCTTCCTTCGCTGCCGCCGCCGACGGGCGGCTCTTTCGCAAAGTACGCCGTCGCTCTTTTCAAAATGTCCCGCTCTAGCTTCGCCCGCGCCACGCTCACTCCCCGACCCAGAATCAGCTTCACAGCCTCCAGCTTGAACTCGTCACTGTACGACCGTCTCCTTCGTCCCATCTGACACCCCCTTGATTGGAGGAGTAGCCTCCAGAACCGAGGTGTCCATCAAACGGGGGGAAGTGCCTACGTCGCGGGACCAGCCTTCCCCGCTTGACTCAAGGATGTGGAGCGTATCCCCTGGAGCAGCGACCGTTGGAGCGGCGCCGTGGACATGAAGACCGATAGGTACCTGGACGAGCGCTGCTCCCAAGGTGTCAATCACGAGATCCGCCCGAAGAGACTTGAAACTCTCTCCTGGTGAAGTGCGGAACACCTCCCTCGTGTCGAACTTCGCCCGGAAGGCAGTGAGGGTCCCGCTCGCCACCCAGGGTTCTGAGAACTCGCACCCGTACTCAAAGCCGCAATGATTCTTGACAATTACGGGCGGCACGGGCCGCTCCCTGGCTTCAGACACCGGAGCGGTAGCAAGCACCGCCAGAACTAGCATCGCGACGGCCAGCATCGATCGCTCTTCCTCGAAGTGGAAGCCCTAACGCTGCGGCTAGCCCGCGGTCCGCACAGAATGAGGACGGCATTCGTTTGAGTGCGACCCGTGCGGGCCGGCGGGTTCAACCGCTTGTTCGGCGTCCCGACTCCCTCGCAACCTCTCGCGCGACACGCTCTGCCAGGTACATCTTCAGGAGCGACTGGTATGGCACGTCACGCTTGTTCGCGAGGATCTTGAGCTCAGCGAGAAGTCTTGCCGGAAGCCTCAGCGAGATCGTCTCGGTTGAGGGCTTCAGATTCGGGAAGAACCCGAGATGCGCCGCGCTCCAGTCGACGAAGTCGGAGCTATCGTGGCTCTCCCAGAAAGCCCGCTCCTCGGCCTCGGACTTAAAGCTCGGGATCGGCTTAAGCTGCTTGCGCCTGGGCATACGTCCTCCTCTCACGCCGACTCATGGGCCGCGCCGAGATCACTCGCAGCAGGGCGCCCTTCACGGCGAACACGATGGCTAGATGGCGATCCAGATCGGTCCGGCCCAGCGCGAAGTATCGGACTTCGACCCGAGTGCGCCCCGGACTCTGAGCCAGAAGCAAGGGGCGATTGAGGAAGACCTGCTCGGCCTCCGGCTGGGTCACGCGGTGTCGGAGCCTGTTCTTGTCCGAGTTTCCGTCGTCCCACTCGAACCCAGTTACCTGGGGGAAGAACTCGGGAATCAGACTCATGGGCTAAGTATATGCAGGTAATATACACATGTCAAGGCCTCCGCAGGACCCACCGGCCGCTCCTTTCGAGCACGATGTGCGCCAAACGTACGCGTGACCCGCGGGCGAGACCGGCGCGGCCCTGGCGAAGTCAGGCGTCGCGCTTCTTGCCCGTACCCTAGCAGGCCGGGGCCGCCCGACAGGTCAACGCAGCAGTTAGACGGCCTCTCACATCAGCATCGAGCCTCACTGCTCAGGGCGCGATCGAACTATCGCTCCTGCGTCCGAGCGCGTGCGCGGCTTCGTTCATCCGCTCTTCAAGATCTCGGACGCGGCGCTCGACGTCTGCTAACCCCTGTCCGTCTTGGATTCCCGATCCGGCGGTGACTGGCGAGGTCGCGCTGCGGCGGACGAATCGGAGATAGCCAAGCCCCAACGTGGTCAGGAGTCCGACCGT
>JAGVPR010000260.1 GCA_020052115.1 Candidatus Eiseniibacteriota bacterium | reverse complement strand
GGGCCGCGCGCGGCAACGGAGCTTGCGCCGATTGCCACGCCGAGATGATCCAGCAGGCTTCATCGGCCGCCGCACCCCACCCTCCCGCTGCGGCTGGCGAGTGCCTGAGCTGTCACGATCCCCACAAGGGACCGAACGCTCTTCTCATCGGCTCCGAGCGAGAGATCTGTGGTGCCTGCCACGCCGATGCGATGGCGGTGGCCGACAGCGCAGCGTCACAGCATCCGCCGTTCGTCGCGGGCGAATGCTCCGCCTGCCACGGCGCCCACGGTTCCGGCCACGCGGGCATGCTGCGGGTCGAGGCGGACGAGGTCTGCCGAAGCTGCCACGAGGGAAAGGGACTCGCCGAACCGCTCCATGTCGCGATGGAGGGCGGGTGCCTGAGCTGTCACTCGGCGCACGCCTCCGAGCGCGCAGCGCTGCTCACCCAGACCGAGAGCGAGGCCTGCGCCTCGTGCCACGAGGACACACGGTCGGCGCCGCACAAGGCGGTTTCCGCTGGGGCGTGCGATCGATGCCACGATCCGCACGGCGGCCCCGGATTCGTGCTTTCGGGGACGGATCTCGCCCGCGCCTGCGTGGAATGTCATCCCAATGTGGGACGAAACCTCCGGCACACGCACGTGCACGAGCCGTTCAAGCAGGGCGATTGCGGTGCCTGCCACGCGGCGCACGGTTCAGCGTTCGAGGCGGGACTTCGTTTCCCCGAGGGCGAGTTGTGCGGATCCTGTCACGCGGACCAGGCGCACGCAGGGGATGCGTCAGCCCATGAGCCGGTGCGCGAGGGCCGATGCACGAGTTGCCACGCAAGCCACGGTTCCGAGCCGGCGAGCCTGCTGCTCAAGGAAACGCCCGAGCTGTGCTTCCGCTGCCACAACACCGCATCGGTGAGGCCCGACTCCGCCGAGGTGCACAAACCTGTCGCCGACGGCACATGCAAGACGTGCCACGATTCGCACGGAAGCGGGCGCCAGAACCTGCTGACGCAGGGCGAATCGGAGCTCTGCGCGAGCTGCCACGACCTTGGGACGCCGGAAGCCGTTCAGGCGCACGGCGGAAAGAACCTCTCGGGCCTCACGTGCGCATCGTGCCACGATCCGCACGCGTCCAAGGGTCGGAAGCTGGTCAAGGCGGTGCGCCACGCGCCCTTCGAGGCCGGTGAATGCTCCGCCTGCCACACCGAGGAATCGCCTGGTGAGGGCGGCGGCGCGGGCTGGACCGCCGAAATCGCGGTGCAATGCGCCGAGTGCCATGCCGAGGCCGCTGACTGGAAGGCGCGTGCCGCCGTGCACGCGCCGGTTGCCGGCGATGACTGCACGGCCTGCCACGAGCCTCACGCATCCAATCTGCCCGCGCTGCTCGATATCGCTCCACCGAACCTGTGCGCGGGATGCCACGAAGACATCGCGGCATCGTCCAAGACGAAGGGCCCGGCCGGACATCGGGAATGTCTGCAGTGCCACGAGAAACACGCCTCGGACGCGAAGAGTCTGCTCAAGGCCGCTGGTTCCACGGCCTGCCTCTCGTGTCACGAGGATCTTGCGAATCAGATCGCCTCGGGCGCCGTGCACGCACCGGTGAGGAATCCCGGTTGCCAGAGCTGTCACTCTTTGCACGCAAGCGACGGCCCCTCGCTGCTCCGGACGGACCAGGGGCCGCTCTGTGCGCGCTGCCATGAGACCGGTGCCACGACCTTCAAGGCGAAGCACGGCGGCCGCGCGCTCGACGACGACTCGTGCGTCTCCTGTCATGACCCTCATGCCGGACGAGAAGCCCGACTCTTGCGCGCGCAGGCGCATCCGCCCTTCGCCGAGGGAGACTGCGGCGCGTGCCATGCCGATGCGTCGGCGCGCCCGATCGGAGCGGCTGACAACAACAGATGCAACGTGTGCCATGAGGACAGGGCAAGTTCCGAAGGACACGCGGCGAAGTACGACGGATGCGTCGCCTGCCACTCGCCGCACGCGGGATTCGAGCCGGCCCTGTTCAAGAGCCGCACGGAGAAGACGGTCTGTACGAGCTGCCATGACGCCGGGCCTTTCTCGAAGAAGAACACCCACGCGGAGGGTGGCGCATGTCACCTCTGCCACGACACGCACGGCGGTCAGACAGCGTTCCTCGTTCAGCCGGAGAAGGAGCTCTGCCGGAGCTGTCACGAGGACGCGTCACAGCATTCCCACCCGATGGGTGAAGGGTCCATCGATCCGCGGACGGGCAAAGCGCTCGAGTGCTCCTCCTGCCACACGGTGCACTCGTCCGACTACGCTGCGCTGCTCGCAGCCGATCCTCGGCGGGCGCTCTGCATCGGGTGCCATTCCCCGTCCGGCGAGCGGACCTCCTCCGGCGCGCCGCACGGGGGCATGCGGTAGACCGGACGCGATGAGCACGCCCGGCCGCGCCTCGGTCCTGGCGCTTCTCCACGAGTGGACCCAAGGCGACGGACTTCGCAAGCACGCGCTGGCCGTCGAAGCGGCGATGCGCGCGTACGCGCACCGATTCGGCCAAGACGAGGAACTCTGGGGCCTCACCGGCCTCATTCACGACTTCGACTACGAACGCCATCCCGGGCCGCCGGATCATCCGCTCAAGGGGCACGAGGCCCTTCTCGCCCTGGGCTACCCTGAAGCGATACGGCGCGCGATCCTCGGCCATGCCTCGTACACCGGCGTCCCGCGCGACACGCCCATGGCGCAGACGCTGTTTGCCGTTGACGAACTCTGCGGCTTCCTCACCGCCTGCGCCCTGGTGACGCCCGGACGGACGCTTGCCGAGGTCGAGGTGCCGTCGGTGAAGAAGAAGATGAAATCGAAGGGGTTCGCGCGTTCCGTGAACCGTGACGAGATCGTGCAGGGCGCCGAGGAACTCGGCATCCCGCTCGAGGAGCACATCGCCTTCGTGAGGGATGCGATGCGTTCGATCGCCGGGGAGCTGGGACTGTAGGGGCCCCGGCGCCTGTTCGGCCTACATCCCCGCCAGCTCCTCGTACAGATACGCCGCCATGTGGATCCCGCCGTGGAAGTTCTCGAGATGGAACTTCTCGTTCGGCGCATGCGCCGCATCGTCCGGAAGCCCGACTCCCGCGAGCACCGTCGGCATCCCGAGCAGTTCCTTGAACGTCCCGACCACCGGGATCGAGCCGCCCTCCCGGATCTTCACGGGTGCGCGGCCGAACGCCTTCTCGATGGCCCTCGAAGCCGCGCGGATCGCCGGGTGGTCGAGCGGCACGATGACCGCATTCGCGCCGTGCACGTCGCTGACTTGGAGCTGGATCCCCGGCGGACAGAGCCGCCGGGCGTGCTCGGTAAATAGCTTGCCGATCGCCGCCGAATCCTGATCCGGAACGAGACGCATGCTCACCTTCGCCCCGCAGTGCGACGGGATGACGGTCTTCGCGCCCGCGCCCTGGAAGCCGCCCCACAGACCGTGCACATCGAGCGTCGGGCGGGCCCACATCCGCTCGAGAACGGTGTACCCGCTCTCACCCCAGAGTTCCTCGACGCCCATCTCCTTGCGAAGGCCGTCCTCGTCGAAGTTGAGCGACGCGAACTCGCGCCGTTCCTCATCGAGGAGGGGACGAACGGAATCGTAGAACCCCGGGATGGTCACGCGGCCGTCGCGGTCTTGAAGGCCGCTGAGAATCGTCGCGAGCGCGAGCAGCGGATTCCTCGACGCGCCGCCGTACGACCCGGAGTGAAGGTCCCTTCGAGGGCCCGTCACCTCGACCTGCATGTAGCAGAGGCCGCGCAGGCCGTACGTGAGCGAGGGGATCCCCTTCGCGAACATCGCCGTGTCGCTCACGACCGCGACGTCGGCGGCCAGCCGCTCGCGCTGCTTCCGGATGAACGGCGTCAGGTGCTCGCTGCCGATCTCCTCCTCGCCTTCGAAAAGGATTCGCACGTTCACCGGCAGACGCCCGGTCTGCCGCAGATACGACTCGAGCGCCATGACGTGCATGAAGATCTGCCCCTTGTCGTCACTCGAGCCGCGCGCGAAGAGATTGCCGTCGCGCACGGACGGCTCAAATGGAGGCGTCTCCCACAGTTCCAGGGGATCCACCGGCTGCACGTCGTAGTGGCCGTAGAGGAGGATTGTCGGCTTTCCCGGCGCTCCCATCCACTCACCCCAGACGACCGGATGTCCCCCGGTCGGGATCACCTCTGTCCGCGTGAAGCCCGCCCCTCCCAAGCGGCGCGCAAGCCAATCGGCGCAGCGGCGCATGTCATCGCTGCGCTCCGGGTCGGTGCTGATGCTGGGGATGCGCAAGAACTCGATCAGCTCCTCGACGGCGCGATCGCGGTTGGCGTCAATCCATTCGTGCACGCTGGACATCGGATCCTCCGGTTTCTGTGGATGTTGGCCTATCCGTCGCGGCGCGAACCGGCGCCGTGAGCCGCGAGTTCGACGTGACCGACCCATCCGAAGTGCGGTGCGAGCGGGAAATCGCCGGGGAGATCGTGGTACGCCCCGGTGTACCGCGCGGGTGATCCCGAGCACTCGATGGCCGATGGAGCGAAAGCCGCCAGCGGGTAGCGGTGCTCGCCGAAGGCCCGGATGACGATCGGCAACTTCTCGATGTCGAAGCCGACGAGCCGAGCGCACACGGCGTCCACCGCGGCCGGATTCTCCCCCCCCACGAGCAATCCGCACGGCCGGTCCTCCGGGGCCAGCGGGCCGTTCCCCTCTCCGGCGACGATCCCGTCCACAATGGACAGATATCCGCGCTGCGGGGTCTCTTGAAGACGGCCGTCGCGGTCGGCGTAGAGGTTGGCGCGCATGAGATCGAGACAGGTGCGCCAGATCGTGTCGTTTCCCCACCAGTTGCCGGAACGCACGCGGCCACGGTTGGTGTCCCCGAACGCCGCGCGGCCCGCGGCCTTCACAGGACGGGCGACGATGCGGCGCAGGGGCCCGAGTTTCTCGAAATGGGCCTTGAAGAGCACGAGCGTGGCGTACTCGAGCCGATTGCGGACCGAGGAGGTATCGAACTGGTCGCCGCCAGCGGCCGGCACGCCCTCGCTGTGATGGGGCAGCCAGTTCTTGTTTCCATTGATGCCGATCATGTTCTTGAGCGAGAGCGTCAATCCGGCTTTCTTGTGGGTCTTCAGCTTCGGCAGGTTGATCACCACGTCCGCCTCGAGCACGGACCGGCAGATCGGGTACTCGTGGACGCCGCCGCCGTGGTGGGCGCGGGTCTCGCCGAGATCGTATTCAGCCCCGCGCAGGCGCCTGTTCTCGATGCCCGCGAAGAAGGAGTGCGGGCCGAGATCCACGGCGACGTAGCCTCGAGGATCGCCGGCGAGCCTCACGCGGTCCACGATGACCCCGTCGTGCTTCACGACGTATTCGGGCCTCAGATCGAGCGCCTCGAGCCGGAAGCCGGCTCGGTCGGCGTAGTACTCGCTGAGCGCGGTCCACCCGAGGCGCTCGAGCAGCCGCTCCCACCGGCAATCCGAATGAGGCGAATCCGCGATGAGGATGCGGCCGCGACCTTCGAGCGCGAGATGCACGTAGTCCACGACCGCGCGTAGGATAGCGCCGTCCGTGATGAGACTCTCACACGCGATCTCCTCGCCGAGGTCGTGGAAGTCGCGAACCATGTTCGGCTTGAGAAGCACCGTCATCCCGGGGCGGACGAGCGCCCCCAGCGGGTTCCACATCGAGGTGCCGTAGCGCTCGCGGTCGAATCCCAGAAGATGGAGCAGCTCGCGCACACCGGCGTAAACGGGGTTCGGTGCGCCGAGCAGGTCGCGGAAGCGGGACTCGGGGTACGCCTCCCCCGGATGGAACGGCGCCGGTCGCGGATAGGCGAGCGCCTTCGGATCGTGAACGATTGCGACCTTCCGGGTCTCGGAGATCAAGGCCGGATCTCCTCGTGCGCAACGTCCGCGCCGCGCAGTTCCGACACGATGGCGGCGAACTTCCCGCCCGGTCCGCGCGGGATCGCCTCCACGATCTCGAGCGTGACGGAAACCCCGGGACCGACGCGCTCTCGCGTCTGACGGAGCAACAGTTCCCTCTCGGGCTCGCCGAAAGCGGGATCGGTCACGGCGAGCAAAACGATCCGGTCCACGGCCTTCTGAACGATCTGCGCCTCGCGGATGTGCCGTAGCCCCTTGAAGATGTGGTCCATGCGTCCGATCCTGCGACCGTCCGGTGTGAGGATGTAGAGATCCCGCCGTCCTTCGGGCCGGCCGCATACGGGAAAGCTCCGCCCGCAGGGGCACCGCTCGCCGCGTGGCGCGCGCTCGGCGCGATCGCCGGAACGATAACGAAGGAGCGGCATCGCTCGATTCTCGAGCGGCGTTCCCACGATCTCGGATCCGTCATCGCCCGTGCCGAGAAACTCGGTCACCGCGTAATCCCACAAGACGTGATAGGCGCCTTTCTCGCACCGCGCGATCATCGCCGTGCGCTCGGCGTTGCCGTAGTAGTCAATGACCGGCGCGCAGAAGGCGCGTTCGATCGCGTCACGCTGCGCGTCGAGGAGCGTCTCGGAACTCGTGAGCACGGCCTTCACCGGAAGCGTCTCGCCGCACTCGAGAAGCCAAGCCGCCACGAGCGCCGCGCTCGAGGGATACGCCTGGATCGCCGCGGGCGCGAAGCGGCGCAACGCCTCGACGTAGGCGCCGAGATGCCGCGGAGCCAAGTGGTAGCTCGAGAGATAGAGCTGGTTCGGGGTCGCCAGCTTCCAGAACGGCGGCTCGCCGCGTGAGGCCGGCACGACGAGATCGCCACGCAGCAGGGCGCGGCGATCGCTGAGGCTCACCCCTGCCCAGCGGAAGACTCGCCAGAGCGCGGCGTTCTCGAAGACGATCGAACGGCCGTCGCGCCAGCAGCGGATCGGCTTGCCGGTGGTGCCGCTCGTGTGCCCCTCGTGAGCGAAGCGGTTCCTCCACCCGCGCGTGCGAAACTCCATGTTCCGGAGGCGCAGCGTCTCCTTGTCGAGAAGCGGCACCCGCGCCAGCGCATCGAGCGCCGGCCCGCTGCCAAGCCCCCACTCCGCCAGGCGCCCACTATAGTAAGGCACATCGGCACACCAGCGAAGGACGCGGGCCAGCGCCTTCTCGTGGTACGCGTGAATCGCCCGGGCATCCCAGCTCTGGTGCGACTCCAACTCGGCGAGTAGGCGGCGGAATGCGGGACCCTCGCGGATGAATCCGGCGAAGACGGCGCGAACGGCGAGACTCACGGTGTCGGCAGCCCCTCGATTCGCCCGATGAGGATCGAACCGTCCTTCTGGTCTAGACAGGCGAGGCGCGTGCCGCCCGGTTCAAAGACCGCATCGGTCTCGATCGTGTCCATCGTTCCGGTGAGCGGGAAGGCGCGCCCGTCGGAGACGCGGACGAGGAACAGCTCGCTCCCATCGAGCTTCTGCGTCCCCGCCGTCTCGGCCTGCGAGAGCACCCACTTCCCGTCCGCGCTCAGATCCGACGCGATGAGCCCATCCGCGAACCGATGCTCCACCCGGCCGTCGGTCGCAAGGATCATGTACACGACATCCGCCGTCGGTTCACGCGCGGCGATGAGCAGGTGCGCTCCGTCGCGGCTGAGGCGTGTCGGAAACCACCACAGCGGCACGGGCGCGTCGGCGCGGCCCGAGAAGTCCGTGAGGATCGTTGGCGGCGGCGGGAGCTCGCGCTCCTCGATCCGCCCGTCGGCCGTCACGACACCGAGAAACAAGCGGTCTCCGGCGCCCGCGAGCCGCGGAGTGGCCGTCCGGATCATGGTGGTCCCCGGTGCCGGCAAGGCCCCCGGCGCGACGGCGCTCATCGTCCAGACGGAGTCCTGACACACGGCGAGGAGATCCGGACCGGCCCAGGCTAGGGTCCGCCGCAGTTCGGACCGGATCGACGTCGTGTCGGAGAGCGCCCGCACCCTCGGCTGATCCCCTCCGCCATCGGTGTCTATCACGATCACCACGCTGCGCCGTTCCCTTCCACTTGCGCGCACCACGGGCGTAGCTCGCGCGCCGATCCACCGCCCGCCGGGCGACCACGCCATCTGCTGCACGCCGAGGAAACCCAGCGTGTCCACGGCGCCGCTACCCGCGTCCGCGATCACGAGCTGGCGGAAGCTGAGCGCCGCCAAGCGGCCGCCCTCCGGCGACCACTGAAATTCCCGGAATCGCTCGCTCGGCAGCGAGACGCGTCGCTCCACGACAAACGTCGGACCGGCAACCGAGACAGCCGGAGCCCAGAATGCGAGTGCGGCAAGAGCGAGAGACAGCCGATGGCTGCGCACAATGCACCTCATGCTTGCTCCAGAGACCAGTAGATGAACGCCGAGCCCCTCTCCACGGCCGGCGCGAGGACGTTCGAGCGAGCATATCGCACTTGCCCCGCTTTGCGAAGGTCCCCTTCGCGGGGGGCAAGGCTCCGTGCGGATGTCCCAGCAACTCCTCCCCTGCGCCGCGCAGAAGGCGTATTCTAGCGGATCATCCTCCGGGAACGCACCTGACCGAGATCGTCTGGAGGCCTATGCCCGCGCACACGCTGAACGAACTGTTCTTCGCGAGTGTCGAGAGAGCACCGAGACCCGCCTCCTTTCTCGTGCCGCGCGGAGGCTCCTACCATGATGTCTCGCCGGAGCGCTTCGTCCGGGACGTCGAGCGCGCGAGCCTGGGCCTCACGGCATCGGGCATCGCGCCGGGCGACCGCGTCGCGATCCTCTCCAAGAATCGCTACGAGTGGGCCGTCGCCGACTTCGCCATCCTCACGGCCGCGGCGATCACGGTTCCGATCTATCCGACACTTCCGGCACGCCAGATCGAACACCTCCTCGACAATTCCGGCGCCCGCGCCGTCTTCGTCTCATCGGAGGAGGAGATCCGAAAGATCCTCGCGACAGAATCATCCGCCCCGAAAGTCGAGCTGCTGATCGCCTTCGATGCCTCCACGATCGTCGAGCCGCGCCTGCTGTCGCTCGACGATCTCTACGCGCGCGGCGCCGAGAGCGGCTCGTCCATCGAACATCGCCGGCGCGCGGCGCTTTCCGGGCCCGACGACGTCGCGACGATCATCTACACCTCCGGCACGACCGGTATCCCGAAGGGCGTGATGCTCACGCACCGAAACCTGCTCGCTGACATCGAGTCCTGTTTGCAGCGGATGGAAATCGGACCCGCGGATGTCTACCTCTCGTTCCTGCCTCTCTCCCACATCCTCGAGAGGATGGGCGGACACTTCGCGATCCTCCATGCCGGCGCGACGATCGCCTACGCGGAGTCGCCGGAGAAGGTCGGCCGGAACCTCTTGCAGGTCAGACCCACGATGACGATCGGCGTCCCGCGGTTCTTCGAGAAGACCCACGACCGCGTTCAGCAGGCGATACGCCGGGCACCCCCGCTTCGGCGCGGGCTCTTCCGGTGGGCGGAGCGCACGGGGCTCGAACGGACACGTCTCGCGCTCTCGGGCGGGCGTGTTCCCGCGCTCCTCGAGGCTCGCTACCGTATCGCGGAGGCGCTCGTCTTCCGCCGCCTGCGCGCGTCGTTCGGCGGGCGCGTGCGCTTCTTCGTTTCCGGCGGAGCGCCCCTCTCGCGCGAGATCATCGAGTTCTTCGCCGCCGTGGGACTCCCCATCTACGAGGGCTACGGGCTGACGGAGACCTCGCCTGTGGTCACGATGAACTTCGAGGGGGCGCTGCGCCCCGGGACCGCCGGTCGGCCGATCCCGGGCGTCGAGGTGCGAATCGCCGCGGACGGCGAGATCCTCGTTCGAGGCCCGAACGTGATGAAGGGTTACTTTCACGAGGAGGAATCCACGCGGAGCGCGCTTCAGGACGGGTGGCTGCACACGGGGGACATCGGCGTTCTCGACGGTGACGGCTACCTCACCATCACGGACCGGAAGAAGGACATCCTCGTCACCGCGGGGGGGAAAAACATCGCGCCGCAGCCGATCGAGAACCGCCTCAGGGCATGCCCCTACATTCTCGAGGCCGTTCTATTCGGCGACCGGAAGCGATTCGTCGCGGCGCTGCTCGCGCCCGATCTCATCGCCCTGGGCCGCTGGGCCTCTTCGGAGGGAATCCCCGAACGCGATCCGGCGACGCTCTTGCAAGAGCCCCGCGTTCGAGCGCTCTTCCGGGCGGAGATCGAGCGGGTGAACGGTGATCTCGCCCCGTTCGAGCGCATCCGGCGCTTCGAGATCATTCCGGGGGAACTCACGATCGAGGCGGGCGATCTCACGCCGACGCTGAAGATAAGGCGCGCCGCGGTCGCGGCACGCTTCGCATCGCTCGTCCGGAATCTCTACGCCGACGAGGGCTGAGGGCGATCACTCGACGGCCGAGAACCAGCGGGGCCCCGGATCGGCTGATCCGGGGCCCCAGAGTCTCTCCTGGCAAGCGGCCTACTCCGCCGCCGGCTCGAATCGCCCTCCGATGTGCTCTGCGAGGAACTTCTCCGCAGCTGCATAGAAAGTGATGCGGTTCGCAGGCCTCGCGAACCCGTGTCCCTCGTCCGGGAATTCGATGTACTGGACGATCTTCCCGGCCTGCTGCAGCGCGTCGCGAATCTGCAGACTCTCCGCCCGGTTCACTCGCGGATCGTTCGCGCCCTGCCCGATCAAAAGCGGCGCGCGGATCGCGTCAATGTGGAAGAGCGGCGAGCGATCCTTGAGCATCTGCTCGTCCTTCACGGGATCGCCGATGCGCTTGTAGAAGAGCGGCTTCATCGGTTCCCAGTAAGGCGGGATCGTGTTGAGGAACGTGATGAGATTCGACGGACCGACGATGTCCACGCCGCAGGCATACAGCTCCGGCGTCTTCGTCAGACCCGTGAGGACCGCGTATCCGCCGTACGAGCCGCCGTAGATGGCGATCCGCTTGGGATCCGCATACCCCTGGTCCAGCATCCACTTCACGCCGTCGCTGATGTCGTTCTGCATATTCCCGCCCCACTCCCGATCGCCGGCGTTCGTGAACGCCTTGCCGTACCCGGTGGAGCCGCGGAAGTTGATCTGTAGGCAAGCATATCCACGATTCGCAAGCCACTGGGCCTCGGGGTGATAGCCCCAGCCGTCGCGATACCACGGCCCGCCGTGCACGTTGATGACCGTCGGGAGGTTCTTCGGCTCCACGCCGGGCGGGAGCGAGAGATACCCGTGGACCGTCATGCCGTCGCGGGACGTGTAGGCGACGGGCCTCATCTCGGCGAGCGAGAGTCCTTCGAGCTTCGGGCGAGTGGTGAAAAGGAACGTGCCCTTCTTCGAAGCGCGATCGTACGAGTAGAACGCCGCCGGGCCCTTGTCCCCGGAGAAGACGACGAGCCAGGTCTTGTCGGCGAGGTCGCGCCCGGTCACCTGGAACTCGCCTTCGTGCAGCTTCGCCAGGGCGGCGAAGTCGGCTTCGATTGATGGGTCGAGGACCTTCCACTCTTCCTTGTCGCGGTTCACGGCCACGGCCTGGAGCACGTGCGTCGTCGGATGGATCATCGCATTCGAGACGTCGTAGTTCGGGTCGGAGTAGACGGTCTTCTCCTGCCCGGTCGTGACATCGTAGGTGCGGAGCTCCGCCGTGTTCGCGCCGACGCTGCTGACCATGTAGAGCGTGCTGTTGTCGGCGGCAAACCCGAAGGGCGCCGTCGTCATGGCGTCCTCGTTCCCCCACTTCGTCAGATCCTTCCACTCCGCATCGGGCGCGCTCCGGTGAAGGAGACCGAATCCGCCGTCGGGCGTGGGCAGCAGCGCTATCCGGACCCGGAGTGAGTTGTCGGCGACCCAAGCCGCGGAACCCATGTCGTTCTGGGCCTCGAGCGTGGACTCGCCGGTCATGATGTTGACCCGGTAGACATCGTGGAGCTGGGGGACACGGTTGTTCAGCCCGACGAGAATAACGTCGGGAAACTGCGGATCCACGGAAACGATCTGAGCCTGCACCTTCTCGAACGGCGTGAGGTCGCGCGGCTCGCCGCCCGCGAGATCCACCGAGAAGACGTGCCAGTTCTCATCGCCGTCCTTGTCCTGGATATAGAGGACGCGCTGATTGTTCTGACCCCAGAAATACGCCCGGATGCCGCGGCCCCGATCGTGCGTGAGCGCGCGATCGTCGGTCATGCCGACGGTGCGGAGCCAGACGTTCAGAACACCTTCTTCGGGAGCCAGATACGTGAAGTACATGCCGTCGGGCGAGAGCTGCGGGCTCGTTCGCTCCGGATTGCCGAAGATCACTTCGCGCGGGATGAGCGGCGGCAGCCCAGCGCGCGCCGGAGTCGCCGCTCCGAAACCCAGAACGACGAGGCTGAGGGTGATCGTCCCCAGCGCAAGAATCGTCCTTCTCGAAATCCGATGCCTCTCCATCCTCCCCTCCCATGGGTCCATTGCCGTGCTCACTCCTCCGACGAAGACTCCAGAGCGCCCCGCCGCGGCCGGTGATCGCCGCGGCCGGTGATCGCCGCGGCCGGCGACGGACGCAAGACTACGCCGTTCCAGGCGAGCCTTCAAGCGAGGGACGGACGCCGGACCGCTCGGGTTTCATCGTTTCGGGCTCACTCTTGACCTGACTCGCTTCGCCGCCGTCAACGCGGCAGCGGCGAGACGCGGCGCGCCTCCTTCGCCGCCAGGAAGTAGAGCGCCGCATCGGTCACCGGGCGCCCGAGCATGGCGCGGATCGCGACCGCGTACGCCATGATCTGCGGCCGGTAGGCGATGGCCCGCGCGTCGAGCCTCTCCCCCGCCACGCGATCCGTCTTGTAGTCGAGGAGCAGAAGACCGCCGTCCTCCTCGACGAGGCAATCCACGATCCCCTGCACGTGAACGAACTCGCCGCCGCCTTCATCCGGCGGCACCCACTCGCCGTGCCGCCATCGCTCCCACGCCTCCGGTGTGACGGCGAGGTTCACGGGCACTTCGCGGCGCACGCGCGAGGCGTCGCGCGTGACGCGGCGTCCGAGGTCGCTCGAGAAGAAGGCCGCTAGCGATTCTGGATCCACGACCTCGAGCGCCCAAGGCTCGACGATCTCGCTCGCGACGAGTTCGGCAATCCCGGCGCGGATCGAGGCGGCATCGAGCGGGCC
>JAGVPR010000212.1 GCA_020052115.1 Candidatus Eiseniibacteriota bacterium | reverse complement strand
CGAGCGGCTCCGCCATGCGGCGGGCGTAGACGGCGTGAAGCGGCTGCAGCCGCCCCTCCCAGCGCGGCACGATAGCGTCCTCGCCGCCCACGGAGTCGAGAAGGAGATCCACGAGAGCCGGCGAGAGTGTCGGCATGTCGCAGGCGACCGCGAAGGCGTACTCGTGACGCGCCTCGAGGAGCCCGGCGTGAAGCCCGCCGAGCGGGCCGTATCCGGGCAACCGATCGCCGGTCGTTCGGACGGAAGCCGGGTAGCTCTCGGGCGAGGGCGTGACGACGATGATCTCGGCGAAACGGGAAGCGAGCACTTCGTGGAGCCGTTCGAAGATCGTCTTGCCGTCGACGGTGACGAACGCCTTGTCGCGGCCACCCATGCGGCTCGCCCGGCCGCCGGCGAGGATGATCGCGGAGAACGGCCCGTCGTAGCATGGCCCCACTTCGCGCGGCGGCATCAGCCCCCCATCGCCCACTCGAGACTTCGCGCCCGGAGCACCTGTTGGCGCAGCTCGTCGAGCCGCACGTAGCCGCGATTCACCGCGGCGATCCGCCCCCGGTGGTCGAAGACGATCGTCGCCGGCGCCGCCGTGACGGCGAACTGCCTCGCGAGGGCTGCATGTTCGACGACATCACACCGGATTACGGTGACGCGGCCCTCGAACTCCGCGTTCAGCATGAAGACCGCCGGATCCTGGAGACGGCGAACATCGGCCGCCCCGGCCTCCGTGAAGTAGAGGACCGGCACGGACCGGCGTAGGAGAGCCTCGCGGACCTCCGGCGGCGGGAGCCGCTCCGGAGTCTCCGGCACGACCCGGCGTGCCGCAGGGCGCCGCCGCACGAGCAGGAGAGCCCCCACGGCTGCGAGCGGGGCCAGAATCAGAATGATGAGCCAGAACACGATCGGGAGCATCGCATCCCTACTCGGGGACGGTCAAGGCGCCGGCCGCGCATCCGCTCGGACGCCCGCCTACCTCACATTCACGATCCTCTTCACCACCGCGCGATCTCCCGCCCTCACCGTTACGAAGTAAACGCCCGACGAGAGGGAAGCGCCGTCCCAGCGGATCGCCCGCCCTCCATCCGTGCGGCCCGACCAGATCTCGGTGACGAAACGGCCGGTCGCGTCGAAGAGCCGCACCGTGACGGCATCTCCGCCTGTTCCCCGCACGTCGAGGTCCACCGGCCCGTGCGAGGGCAGGGGGGCGATCTCCAGAGAAAGTCCGGCGGGCGGCAGTGAATTCTCGACCGACAAGAGGTAATCCAGGTCGCTCTGATCGGCGCCGCGGTCGGTGTGAAGAGGCGTGCCCGCGGGCCGCACGTTCTTTTCCCAGTCGTCAACGACGGCCGTGTCGTCCGCGTCGGGGGCGCCGTTCGTGATCGTCACGCCCGCCGAGGCGGCGGTGTGGATCGGCCCGCCGCCGGTGAGATTGAGGAAGGTCATGTTCGGATTGCTGAACACCCAGAGCCACGACGTGAAGCACGCGGGGAGGTCCGCGAAGTTCAGGCGCACGAAGCTCCCTCCGCGGATGTCGGTCACGCCGCCCCATTCGTCACCGGCGTCGCAGAAGACCGCGTTGTGGGAGCTGACCAGCGTCACCGCCCCAAGGTTCCCGTTGTAGCCGACCGGATCGGGGTTGATGGACTGTTCGGTGACCGCGACGTTGTTCCGGAAGAGGACCTTGCCAGCGGTTCCGTGAACCGAGATCCCCGCGGTGTAGAAACCCTGGACCGAGTTGTTGTACATGCGGAGGATCGAGCCGGGATCGTCGTGGCCGATGATCTGCATGCCGTAAGCGAACGTCGACGGGGTCGTTGCGAAGGTGAAGGTGTTGCGGATCACGCAGTCGAACGGATAGACCCAGTGGATCGCCGCCCAGCCCGGCGTGCCGGACGTGGTCCAGTCGCTCCCGACGCGGCAGCGTTCGATCGTCATCTCCGAGCAGCCATCGTAGTGGATGATGTGATTGTCGTTCGTGATGTGACGGAAGACGTCGAGGTCCTGGATCGTGACGTACGACGCGCCGATGGCCTGGATGACGATGAGGCTGGGTACCATCATGCGGATGGTCGCGCGCGTGAGCGTGATGCCGGGGCGGATGAGCAGCCGGTGCGTCGCATCGAAGCCGAGGCCGATGGTGGTCGTCGTGCCCACGTCCAGGTTTGAATTGATGTAGATCGTCTCAAGCGGGTCCACGCCGCCGGCGGCCGCGTCAACCGCGTCCTGCAGCGTCGGCGTCGCGACCGACGGCACGTTGAAATCACCGGCGGCCGCCGTTACCGGGAGCAGCGTGACCAGCGAGAGCAGCAGTGGAAGGAGGGTCGTTCTCACATTATTCGACGAACTCATGGCGGGCCTCCTCGTCCGCCTGCACGAAGCCGTGCGGCGGGTAGCGCATCGGGGGGCTGTGGGACTGGCGGCCTCCTGGGGGGCGTCGCCGGCCCCGCTAAGTGGCCGGAATTTTAGCAGATCACTGGAACGACGTGAAGCGCGAAGCGTCCCGCGAGAAGCCTCGCGAAATACCTACGGCGCCGTCCCCGAGAACACGAGCCCGATGCCCAGTGTGAGCCTGCGGCAGGCCGCTTCCTCGAAGCCCGCCTGGCGGAACAGGGCGACGAGTTCCTCGGGCGTGTGATGGTGGTGGATCGAGTTCGGCAGGAAGCGGAGCAGGCGCCACACGTCGCGGCGCCGCGAGATCGCGGCCCCGAGCGCCGGCATCATCCAGTGGGCGTAGGCGTGATAGCCGGCGCGCATCACGGTGCTCTCCGGCTCGCCGAACTCCACGATGACCGCGCGCCCGCCCGGCTTCAGCACGCGCCGCATCTCCGCCAGCACGGTCGGGACGTCGAAGTACCGCAGCGCAAGCGAGAGCGTTGCCGCGTCGAAAGTCCCGTCCTCGAAAGGAAGCGACTCGCCGTCCAATCTCGTGAACTCGATCGGCGCCATCCCGGGCGCGGGCGAGATCCCTCGCGTGCCCGTGCTGTCCGGCGCCGAGCGCCCGCGAATCTTCTCACGCGCCTCGGCCAGCATCGCCTCGCTCACGTCCACGCCGACGACCCGTCCGAGGGGGCCTGCCGCGAGCGAGAGAAGCAGTGCCATCTCGCCCGTGCCGGTGGCGAGATCCAGCGCCTGCGCACCCGTCCGAAGCCGCGCTTCATGGACGGCGGCGCGGCGCCACCCGTCGGCCCACGTGAAGGTGAGCCAGCGCGTGAGGAAGTCATACGTCGGGGCGATCGCCGGGAACATCGCCTCGGCGTACGCGGATCGCTTCCCAGGCGCGTAGGAGACAGAGATCCGATTCATGGGGTCCTCCCTCACGGCTGCACGATTCCCGCGAGCCTCATCGCGACGAGGGACGCCGTCAGCAGATAGGTCGTCCCGACGACGAGAACGAGCGCCCTCTGCGGCCGGCCGATCAGATCGCGGGTCGAGATCTCGCGGCGCGTGCCGTCGGTCTCCTCGATGAGAAGGCGCGTCGTGCGCCGCCGATGAGCCTTGACCCAGCGCGACAGCGTGATCTCGAGTCCCGCCGTCCCGGCGAGCACCGCCGCGAGCGCCAGCACGGCAAAGCGGAGCGTGAGCGTCTGGATGAAGTACGACGAGATGAACGGCAACGCTCCCCACGAGAACATGAACCACCCATCGGTGTGAAAGCGTCCCCGGAAGAAGCGGTCGAGGTTGTAGGCCACGGCGAAGAAGCTCTCGAGCGCCACGAAGACGAGGATCCACCAGGAGCGCGTCGCCGAGAGATAGACGCCGATCCCCGCGCCTCCGAGGAGTCCGGCGACCGCCAGCACGCGCAGCGTCACGGGGCTCAGCGCGCGGCCCCAGGGGCGTCCCGAGAGCTGATCGAGGGCGTGCGCGCCGATCCCGAGCCCGAGCATGTATGCGAGGAGCGTCCACGCGAGCGCCGCGGCATCCGGCTTCGGCGCGAAGACCGCGCCGAGCGCGACATAGCAGAGCACCATCCCGGTGTACGGAGGGTGCAGGATCGTGAGCAGCTCGGCCGCGCGCCCCCCGCGGGGCGCGTACCACGCACCGGTCATCCCCGCCTCAGGGGTCACGATCGTCTCGCCTCCGCGGAGCGGCCTCGTGTGGAACGACTGGCGAGTCGTTTCACGGCGTCCTCCTCACTGTACGGGCCCCAAGAGAGTGCCATGACGGTTCGGGGGCCGCAAGCGGCGCCAGCGTGCAGCGACGAGCGAAAAAAAGCGGGGGCTCGGTTGGGCGAGCCCCCGCCGGAGGGTCCCGATCGCGCTGACGCGCTGCCGACGCGTCAACGAAGCAGCATGATCCTGCCTGATGGCCCCGGGCCCTCACCGATGCCTCGAACGAGGTAGAGACCGTTGGGTGCGGGACGGCCTTCCTCGGAGAGGCCTTCCCACTCAGCGTGGTAGATCCCGGCGGTGTCCGGCGCATCGAGAACGAGCGAGCGCACGCGGCGGCCGCTCACGTCGTAGATCTCCAGCCTCGCGAGGGACACGCCGGTCGTCGCCATCTCGATGCGAACGCCGCGGCTTGCGGGGTTCGGCGCCGCGCGAAAGAATCCCCGGAGACCGGGGGCTTGCTCGCGCGCGGCATCGAGCGGCGTTCCCGCTTCGTTCACCGTGAGCTTCTGCCCCACGCCGACCGCTAGAATGTCCTGAGTGATGTGGACGCCGTCGGATCCCGGCCAGAAGATCCGCACATCCACGGTGCTCCTGCCCGGGAGCCCGAAGTGCGGGTCCATCTGGTTCTGCGACGAGAAACCGCCGTGCGCCTCGACCTCCCGGAATCCGAGCAGATG
>JAGVPR010000353.1 GCA_020052115.1 Candidatus Eiseniibacteriota bacterium | reverse complement strand
CGGGCTCGCCGCCGGGGAGGCCGGACCAATCGTGAGAAGCGGGGCAGGCGCCGAGGGCATCCCGTGCGCTCCGGGCGCCGCCAGATACCGGGCCGGGTTCTCGATGAAGGCGTCGCGGCACCGGAGGGCGCAGAAGTAGTACGTTTGACCTTCGTGCTCGGCGGCTGCCGCGGCCTTGGAGGGCTCGACCTTCATGCCGCAGACGGGATCGGTGGCCATTCGCGACTCCTGGGCAAACGGATCGAAACCGGACTTCCCGGTGTTAACGTTATTCAGATAGTACCCCACGGAGACCGCCGGTCGCGGCGGACCACCGGCGGCCGGCAGGCTCGGCCCACCCGGACGGGGTCCACACGGCGGCGGACCGAAAGGAAGGAGAACCCGATGGCATTGCTTCGAATTGGAACGAGGGCGCAAACTCGTGCCATCCTGGCCCTGGCGGCCCTCACGCTGCTGACGGCGCTCGTGGCCGCCTCCTACGCCCAGGGCCGGGCCGAGGGCTCGCGCCGCGCGATCACCGGAGTCTTCGGCGTGGGCGGCGTCCTCACCGCGGACGGCGCCCTCTGGCAGTACCGCCCGGAGAAGCAGGATTGGGTCACGATAGATCAGGCGTTCAAGGAGGACAGCAAGGACACGAAGATCCTCCCGCTCCCGGTGGCGGGGCAGGAGATCGCCTACCTCGAGAGCTTCGGCTTCCTTGTCACGCGCTCCGGGGATTGCTGGCTCTACGATCTCGAGAACAACCGTTGGGAGAACATCGGCAGGCCCTCACGTTGACCGCGTGGATGGCCGTTGATATACTGAATGTCGCCGGTATTCCCCCATCCTGGAAAGGTCGGTGAGCATCCATGAAGAGTCGTCTTCTGCTCGCAGCGGCGCTGGCCTTGATCCTTGCCGCCCCCGCCGCCGCCTCGCACAGCCTCCTCACGATGGACGATGTGATCCGCCTGTCGCGCGAGGGGGTGAGCGCCTCGGTCATCGTCGCGGAGATCGAGACCAGCCGGTCCGTCTTCGATCTCAGCACGGAGGACATCCTCATCCTGACGGATGAGGGCGTGCCGCAATCGGTCATCGAGGCGATGATCCGCACGTCCGAGAACGCAGGCGGATACGAGAACTATGAGGAAAGCGGCGACGAAGCCGGCGACTACTCGACAGGCTACGGCGACGGATACCGGAGCGGCAGCGACCTCCGGTATCGCTACTCCTTCGCGATCTCCCTCGGGTACTACGATCCTTGGTACTACTACTACCCGTGGAGCGCGTACTACGCCGCCTGCTACCCGTACTATCGCATCAACTACTGGTATCGCCCGTTCTACGTTTACGATCCGTGGTACTACAGCGGACACCACTACTGGTACCGGTCGTATCCGTCCGAGCATGTGCGCGTGGCCACGGGCGGCAGGCATTCGTGGGGCCGGCGCGGAAGCTCCTGGGGATCCGGCTCGCCGTCCTACGTGAACAACAGGACTCAGGGGCGCTCGCTCTACACGCGGGGCCCCGGCGCGCTGCCCCGTGGCACGACGACGCGCAAACCTCCCGTCTACAAGCCGCCTCGCAACGACGGCAGGCGGGATGCGACGCCGCGTCCGAGCTGGCAGCGGGAGAGGCCGAACACCCGCGGGCAGACGGAGACTCGAAAGCCCGCTGCGCCTCCGCCGAGCACCCGCTCGCGGGGCGACAACGGCAACTCGCGCGGCGGCGGCTCGAATGACTCCGGAAGACACTACGGAGGCCGTTCGGGGGGCGGTCATTCGCGCTGATCCCTCGCTCGTGAACCGGCCCGAAGAACTCGTTCTCGGAATCGAGACGTCTTGCGACGACACGGCCGCGGCGATCGTTCGCCGCGGCCGTGAAGTGCTTTCGAGCGTCGTCGAGACGCAGGCTGCGCACGCTCCGTTCAACGGCGTCGTCCCCGAGATCGCGGCCCGCGAGCACCTTCGCCTCCTCCCCGACGTGGTCTCCCGGGCTATCGAGCAGTCCGGCGTGCGCCGCGACGACATCACCGGCGTGGCCGCCTCGTTCGGGCCCGGCCTCGTCGGCTCACTCCTCGTCGGCCTTTGCTACGCGAAATCGTTCGCCTTCGCCCGCGGCCTGCCTTTCCTCGCCGTGAACCACATCGAGGCACACCTGCTCTCCATCTGGATCGAGCACGATCTGGAGCCGCCCTTTGTGGGCGCGGTCATTTCGGGAGGGCACTCGGAGCTGGTTCTCGTGCGCGGCCTCGGCGACTACCTGCTTCTCGGCTCCACGCGCGACGATGCAGCCGGTGAGGCGTTCGACAAGATCTCGAAACTCCTGGGCCTGGGTTATCCGGGCGGGCCCGAGGTGGATCGAGTCGCCCGCGGCGGAGACCCCGCCGCGTTCCGCTTCCCCCGCGCGTGGCTCGAGGATGGATCCCACGATCTTTCGTTTTCGGGGCTGAAAACCGCGGTGCGCCTGGCATTCGAGCGGCTCGACCCGGAAGAGCGCGCCCGCCGAACGCCGGACATAGCGGCGTCGTTTCAGGAGGCTGTGGCCGACGTGCTCGTGGAGAAGATCCTCGCGGCGGCCCGCGCTCACCGCGTCACTCGCGTCGTCGCGGCGGGCGGCGTGGCCGTGAACAGCCGCTTTCGCTCGCTTCTGAGTGCGCGGGCGGCCGGCGATGGCGTGGAGTT
>JAGVPR010000310.1 GCA_020052115.1 Candidatus Eiseniibacteriota bacterium | reverse complement strand
GATCCGCGTACGGCACCGGCGACACCTCCACATGCAGATCAATCCGATCGAGCAACGGCCCCGAGATGCGCCCGCGATAGCGTGAGATCTCCCCGGGCGTGCACCGGCACTGCCGGCGCGCGTCGCCTAAGTAGCCGCACAAACACCCCTGCGTTGCCCTTTTGTGATCTCGTGCTCCGAGCGACGAAACCCGTTGATAGGGCCTATCCTACGGAGATCCGCACCCTGGGCGACCACATGCGGAAGCGCCGGCTCGACCTCGGACTCCTCCAACGCGAGGTTGCGTTGCGGATCGGCGTGGACGTGACGAGCGTGAACAACTGGGAGCGCGGGAGGGCGAGTCCGAACCTTCGCGCGATCCCGGCGGTGATCCGGTTCCTGGGGTACACCCCCCCGCCGATGGCGACCTGAGCTCCGTTGGAGGCTCCGGACAACCCGCCGTGCCCGCGGGCCGGCCCAGGTTGGAGCCTCTGCGCCTAGTGGGGGATTTCACTTTTCCTGTCCACCCTCCACGGGTAGCATGCTGGCCGGCCCACCGAGCCCGCCGTCCGCGAATGGGGCAACCGCCGAGCGATCACTGCCGGCGACGGGCTCGCGAGGGTTCCAGGCAAGCCGCCTCATCCATGAAGAGGAGGGGATCGCATGCTACGAAAACCTCTGAAGAGCCCGTGGAAGCTGCCCGCCATCGGCGCAGCACTCATCGTGGTGTTTCTGACGGGAGTCTCCACACTGGTCAAGGGCGAGCCCGAGCGCGCGAGCGTCTGCGCAAGCTGTCACGACGACATCGTGAACGACTTCGCGGGAACCACGCACGGGCGCGCCTTCCACTTTGGGAGCGGAGGCGGGGACTGCACGTCATGCCATGGGGCCGCAACCCAGCACGCGGCAAGCGGTGAAACCCCGGCCGACGTGGTCAATCCCGCCAAGTCCGGCGCGACGGTCGTGAACGATGCTTGCCTCGACTGCCACGGCAACCAACCGATGCGCGCCTATTGGGCCGGAAGCGCGCACGAGGAGAACGATCTCTCGTGCGCCGACTGTCACGCCGTGCACGCGAAGACCCCACCCCGCCGCGCAGGCGAGATCCAGAACCAGACGGACCTCTGCACGAGCTGCCACGGCTCGTTCAATAAGTACCTCTTGCAGCGCTCGCACCATCCACTGCGGGAAGGAAAGATGGAGTGCAGTTCCTGCCACAATCCCCACGGCAGCGGGAGCCCCTCGCAGCTGCTCGGCGATTCTCCGAACGACCTGTGCTTCACCTGCCATGCGGACAAGCGCGGACCGTTCCTGTGGGAGCATTCGCCTGTGCGTGAGGATTGCATGACCTGCCACAAACCGCATGGATCGAACCACGAGGGCCTACTCGTCTCGCGGACCGTACAGCTCTGTCAGAGCTGCCACATGCAGGGCCGCCATCAGACGGTCGCGGGGACCGAGACGGCGATGTGGAACACGAACCGGCAGTGCCTGAACTGCCATTCACAGATCCACGGCTCGAATCATCCGTCGGGACCACTCTTCCAGCGGTGATCGGGGAAAGGAGACGGCCATGATGCGAATGATGCTCGCGGTGCTCGCCATCGCCGCGCTCGCGCTTCCGGCCGCCGCGGAGGATGGTGTGCGGCTGGACGTCGTCGCCGGAGGGCAAGCGCTCGACAGCGGCGGTACGCGCGACGCGAAGTTCCACGAATACGGGCTGGTGCCGAAGGGGGCGGTCGTTCCGCTCCTGCGCCTGACCCGCAACAACGCGGATGATCCGTACCTCATGACGCTCGAGGGAACCCGGGTGTTGGAGGAAGCGCAGAGATTCACGGGAGTCTTCGAGAAGACGGGTCTTGCGCGGCTGACGATCCTCTACGATCAGACGCCGTACCATTGGAGCCACGGGTCCCTTCTCCTTCTCACGGAGCGGCAGCCCGGAGTCTACACCCTCGACCCGAGCGCCCGGGCTTTTCTTGAGGAGAAGGCCAGCCAGACCGCGACGGCCGTGGACAGCCTACCGCCTCGCGTGGCGCGTCTGCTCGATTCGACAGCACACCACACCGACCTCGTCGCGCGCCGTGATGCGCGCGTGTTCGACGGCGTGGTGCACGTGAGGCCGAACTGGAGCGTGCGCGCTCATGCGGGACTCGAGACGAGACGCGGCGATCGCCCGATCTCGGTCGGCACGTACAGGCGCGTCGGCGGCGCGGACAGCCTCCGTTTCGACCGCGAGCGGTTCGACGTGAGGGGGCAGGAGATCCCCGAGACCATCGACCACCGGACGGTCCGCGCGGGCGTCGCAACCGATTGGCGCGGCAAGCGTGGTTTCGTCGAGGCAGGCCTCGACGTTTCGACCTTCCGAGACGATCTCGTCGGCCTGCAATGGGACAACCCCTTCGAGGCCCCGGGCAGCGTGGCGTCAGCCTCCGACCGCGGCCGTTACGCGCGCGGTCAGCTCGCGCTACCGCCCGACAACGAGTTCGGCAGGGCACATGTGTCTGGAATGTTCCGGATCGGGACGCGAGCCCAGTTGTCGGCCACGATCGCCGCGGCGCGGATGAGGCAGGACGATGAGTTCCTGCCATTCACGCTCAACGACTCGCTCTGGTTCCCCGGCCCGGATGGCAACCTCACGACGGCCGCCGACAACATCCGGGGCACGGACGCATCCCTCCTGCCGGCGAGCAGCCTCGACGCAGAGGTCCGGACACAACGCGCCGACGTCCGCTTGACGGCGCGTCCTGCGCGCAAGGTCTCGCTCGAGGCAACGGCTCGCTACTACGGCTACGAGAATCGAACGGACCGGATCGACTTCCCGGGCTACGCCGCCTTCGGCGAATCGTACTGGCGAGTGGGTATAGGGCAGAAGGAGGATGGCAAGGACGTCCTGTACAACGATCCGTCCGACTACGTCCAGCGCCGTTTCGGCCTGAACGCGGGATGGTCGGTCCTGCCACCGCTTCACGTGAGCATTGGGGCGGAGCGGATCACGTGGGATTACGCGGGGCGGCAGGTAGACAAGACCGACGAGGACGTGATCACCGGTCGGCTGCGCGGCGAAGGCCCCTGGACGCTCGGATGGAGCGCCTACTTCCAGAATGGAAATCGTGAGCACTCCGGCGACTACGAGATCGGACTCGAGAAGTCGAAGCTCCGCATGTTCGACGTGTGGGACCGCGACCGCCAGCAATTCGGCGCCGAGATGGACGCCGAGTTGACAGCGGGGCTCGTGGCCGCGCTCTCGGCATCGCGCACGGCGGACGACTACCCTGGCCAAGTCGAGGGTGCGGCTCACGCTTACGGGCTGCAGGAGAGCTTCACGAACGAGGCAGCCCTTTGGCTCAACTACCGCGTGAGCGGTCGCGTGAGTTTGCACGGCGGCGGCGGGTTCGACACTTCGGAGTGGAAGAACCTGACCGTCACGAAGACCGGATTTGGACATGACAACGGCGCGACGCAGTACAGCTCCGAGAACCGCTGGTATCGCAATCAAGAAGACCAAACGGTCTGGGGAGGCATCGGCGTCAAGGCCGCCATCGTGCCGGACCGCTTGACCGCAGAGGCTAGCTACAACCTGAACGCATACACCGGCGACGCCGTCACGACGAATCCGGAGACACCGAACATCAACAGCGCATTGGCGGTGGATTGGTCGGAGTTCAAGACGACGACGCACGAGTTCCGCGTGGCGCTGGACCATAGGCTCACGAACGGGATCGGCGTCGGGTTCCGTTATCTGTTCAGGCCTTTCCGACTCGAAGATCCGGCTTGGAACTCCCTGCAGCCATACATGCAGGGGATCGTGACCGAGGTGCGCGCGTCAGCCGACGACGTCCGTCCCGAGGACGTGTCGCGCTATCTCTTCATGGACAACCGCTATGGAGAGACGACGTCTCATGTCGCCGCGATAGTGGTGACGGCCTCGCTCCCTTAGTCGGCACCGAAGAGCGACCGCCGAAAGAGCGCAGGGGGGTAGCGGGTTTCTCCCGCTACTCCCCACGTCCCTGCTCCCGGGGGATTCGCGTCTTGCCCCAAGCGTGAGTTCCGATTGCTCGAACGCTTCGCGGCCGCTCCTATCGCGACCCGGCCTCGGTTTGCCTAACTCCGCGTTCGATCCTCCGCGGCAGTCTCTCGAACGACTCCGTCGAGTCGGAGAAGGCGGAGCCCGCGAATGAGACCGTGCCCAGGAGAAGGGAGCGACCCATGAAGTGGATCACTCGAGAGCGCGTCAAGGTGGACCGCGTGGCTTGCCCGTGGCTCATCAAGAAGTTCGTGGACCCTCAGGCTGAGTTCCTCTTCGTGCCCCACGAGCGGGTAGCCGAGATCGCCAAGAAGGAAGGGGCCGTCTCGTACGACTGCCAGGGTGACGAACTCGGCCACCATGGCAAGGGATGCAGCTTCGACGCCATCCTCAAGAAGTACGAGCTGACGGAGAACCCGGCGCTGGTGCTCCTGGCGAGGATCGTCAATGGGGCCGACACCGACAACAGCCTGTGGCATCAGCCCGAGTCGGCTGGCCTCAATGCCATCGCCGAGGGCTTCCGTCACATGGGATTCAAGGACGACATGGAGCAGAACATGGCCGAGTGGATTGTCTACGATGCCCTCTACGAGTACTGCCGAGAGATGATCAAGCGTGGCAAGCCGGAGGGTGCCTTCAAGTCCTGAGCGGAAGTCGATCCCGAGTGTTGGTGCGCCGCAGGAGTGAACACGCCATGTCCGTCGCCCTCCCCCATGCCGCTTCCCTCCGACCGCTGACCCGCGATGGGCGGCTGCTGTTCGCCACGCGCTGCCTGCGGCTCTTCGGCTACGGACTGATCTCCGTGATCCTCGTGCTGTACCTGGCGCAGGTGGGCACCCCCGAGCCGCGGATCGGGCTGCTGCTTTCCCTGACTCTGATCGGCGATGCGGCCATCTCCCTCGGGCTGAGCACCAAGGCCGACCGATTCGGCAGAAAGCGAATGCTGGTCCTCGGAGCGCTGCTCCTGGTCCTTGCGGGGACCGTCTTCGGCCTGACGCGTAACTACTGGCTGCTCCTCGCAGCGGCAATCGTCGGCGTGATCAGTCCCAGCGGCAACGAGGTCGGGCCGATCGTGCGCAATCACGGGCGGGAACCAACTCATGCTCCGCGCCTCTGCGAGGGGGTAGCTGCCGCGCTAACCGCGTCCGCGCGTCATCGCCCGATACTGCACCGCCTCCGCCACATGTACCGCACACACCTTCTCCGAGCCTTCGATGTCCGCGATCGTCCTTGCCACGCGCAGCACGCGCACGTACGCGCGCGCGGAGAGGCCGAGGCGCTCGAGCGCGCGCCGCAACAGCGCGTCGCCTTCCG
>JAGVPR010000098.1 GCA_020052115.1 Candidatus Eiseniibacteriota bacterium | reverse complement strand
CGGCCGCGGACGCGCACGCGAAGAAGCGCACGTTCCGCCTATGCGGTGTCGGCGCGGGGCAGACCGGCCGGCAATAAACGCCCGTCGTGAGCACGGCCGTGAAGAACCGGCCGTCGAATCGGCGGTCCCGGCTCCGGACCGCGCGGTAGCAAAGATTCGGGTCGAGGTCCATGCGGGCAGCATACCGCGTCCCGCGGCGATGACTGGCTGGATTCGGACGTGGGTGTCGCGGCCCTCGGCGGGGCGGCCGGGCGCGGGGTCTTCGCGACCGAAAACGGAACGGCCGCTCTTACGAGCGGCCGTTCCGCGGGGTTCCGCGTCTTGCTCTTTCAGCGATACGAAGACTTCAGCGTCCCCCACGTCGTCTTCTCAACAGGAACCTGACATCCGGCGATCGTCAACGTCATGCTGTTCATGTTCCACCATGCGCCCAGCGTCAGCGTCGGGGCGCAGGTCCCGGCGGCGAGGAAATCCGGGTAGTCCGGCGGCTTCACTCCGCCGAGATCCGTCGTGCCGATCCGGGTGCCGTTGCTCACGTAGAACGTCATGCACGCGGACGGGTAATTCGTGAAGTGCGCAATCGCCTGCACGTTCGTCACCGCGCCGACCGGGACCCAGTTCAAGTACTGGATCGTCTCGAACTCCGAGTAATTATCAATGAAGCCGGGGTAATCCGCGTCGCCGTTCGCCCAGGGGCCGGCCCCGCTCAGCCAGATGTAACCGCCGATGAATGTCTTCATGTAAGTGCGGTTTCCGTTGCCGAGCGCGTTGACGTTATCCACAAGCAACACGCCCGCCGTCATCTCGGTGCCGCACCAGTAACGCCATTCCGTCCCGAGCGTCGAGCCATTCCATGACTCGGCGTTGTGCGTCGTGCCGGGATTCAGCGCGCCGCCGCCGGCCGCCCAGCCTTCCGTGTAGCGCCCGACGCTGATCACGCCCCCGAGATCGGTGGACTGATACGAGCCGTCGAGCGGCGGGCCGGCGAAGGACGTCGACGTCCCGCCGGCGACCGCGAGCAGAACAAGGCATGGAACCAGGTGTCTCATGTGGCCTCCCCTCCTGCGCGAATGATGAATGTCCACGGATGATGCGGGTCCGGTCCGGCCCGTGCGGTCGTTGTCCCGAGAATGTGGGTGCTCGCGCGATCGGGGGCTCGGCGGCCCGGCGGCGCCGGGTCGCGGGGGACGGCCGATAACCGGATAGAATTGTGCGGAAATGCTCAGCGAGGCACAATGACCGCCGTCATGTCGGCGACTTGATCGCCGTCAAGGACGGCGCGAAGCGGGCAAATCGAGCGCTACTTCCCTCTCTCGAAGATCTCCCGCGCGACGATGAGCCGCTGGATCTGGCTGGTTCCTTCGTAGATCTGGAACACCTTCGCATCGCGGAGCAGCTTCTCGACCGGGTATTCTCTCGAGTAGCCGTAACCGCCGAAGACCTGGACCGCGTCCGTCGCGACGCGCATGGCCGTGTCGGCCGCGAAGAGCTTTGCGATTGCCGCCTCGCGGGTGTTCCGGCGCCCCTGATCAATCGTCCATGCGGCCTTCCAGACCAGGAGCCGAGCCGCCTCGACGTCGCGCGCCATCTCCGCGATCATGAAGCCCACGGCTTGGTGCCGAGCGATCGGAGAGCCGAACGTCTTTCGCTCGGACGCGTAGCGGATCGCATGCTCCATCGCGCGCCGGGCGAGCCCGACGGCTGCCGAGGAGACGATCGGACGCGTGTGATCGAACGCGGCCATGGCGATCCGCCATCCGTCCCCTTCCGCGCCGAGCCGGTTCTTCTCCGGCACGACGACGTCGGTGAACCGGATGCCCCGCGTGTCGGAGGCGCGTTGCCCGAGGTTCGCCTCCTTCTTGCCGATCTCGATTCCCGGCGTCGCCGCCTCGACGAGAAAAGCGCTCATGCCGCGGTACCCTTTCGATGGATCGGTGTAGGCGAGCACGAAGAACCAGTCCGCGACGGACGCCCCCGTGATCCACATCTTCTCGCCGTTGATAACGTAGTCGCCGCCGGCCTTCCTCGCCGTCGTCTTGATCCCCTGGACGTCGCTCCCGGCCTCGGGCTCCGTCACCGCGTAAGCCGCGAACAAGAAACGCTCCGTCATGCGCCCGAGAAAACGCGTCTTCTGATCGTCGTTGCCGGCGACGATGACCGGCGCCTCCGCGAGGGTGTTCGCATCCATGGCCGTGCTCACGCCGGAGCAGCCCCACGAGACCTCCTCGGTGATGAGACAGCCGTCGAGCACGCCGAGGCCGAGGCCCCCGAACTTCACGGGGACGTGCGTGTTCATGAGGCCTATCTCCCACGCCTTCCGGCAGATCTCGCGCGGGAACTCCCCGCTCTCGTCGTGATGGGCGGCGCGGGGGGAAATCTCGTTCTCCGCGAAATCGCGCGCCGCCGCGCGGAGCTGCTCCTGCTCATCGGTGAGTGAGAATCCGATCATCGTCGCCTCCATCCGTGGCGGTTCGAATGCGGGGCGCGGCGCCCGCTCGACCCCGGCCGTCAAGCATAGCCGCGCCCGCCTCCGTCGGCTATCATCGCGCGCATGACGGCCGGGCGGCGACGGAACATATTCTGGCTGGGGATGGTGAGCCTGCTCGAGGACGCGGGCTCGCAGATGATCTACCCGCTGTTCCCGATCTTCGTCACATCCGTCCTCGGCGCGCCGGCCACGGCGCTCGGTTTGATCGAGGGGATCGCCGAGAGCACGGCGAGCCTCCTCAAACCCGTGGCGGGACATCTCTCGGATCGCCTCGGCCGCCGGAAGGTCTTCGCCGTCACGGGCTACGCGATCGGCGCGGTGGCAAAGCCCCTGCTCGGCCTGACCCGTCACTGGGGCGCGTTTCTGGCGCTGCGTTTCGTGGACCGCCTCGGCAAGGCGACGCGAACCGCTCCGCGCGATGCGCTCATCTCGGAATCCGCCGACGAGGGCCGCCGCGGCGCCGCGTTCGGATTCCATCGCGCGATGGACACGACGGGTGCGGTCATCGGGCCTCTAGCGGCGGCCGTTCTCTTGCCAGCGTTCGCCGGGGACATCCGGAAGCTCATGCTGCTCTCGGCGATCCCGGCGGCCGCGGCAGCGCTGCTCTTGG
>JAGVPR010000360.1 GCA_020052115.1 Candidatus Eiseniibacteriota bacterium | reverse complement strand
CTCGCATGGATCGTTGCCGGGGCCGCGGGCGTTGCCGCGGGCGGATTCGCCGTCGCCTTCTTTCTCCGCGCTCCCGTCGCGCCGGCGCCTGTGCGTTTCTCGATCGCCGCGCCGCTCGGATTGCGCTCGATGGGTTCACCGAAGATCTCCCCGGATGGACGCAACATCGCTTTCTCCGCCGCGGATACGGTAGGCAAGGTGCAGCTCTGGATTCGCGCCCTGGACTCCGACGAGCCCAGGCCGTTGACCGGAACCGATGGCGCGGGGAGACCGTTCTGGTCGCCCGACAGCCGCTTCCTCGCGTTCTTCTCCGAGGGGAAGCTCAAGAAGATCGCGATCGCTGGAGGCCCCGCGCAAACGATCTGCGATGCGCCGGGCGGGGCCGACGGATCGTGGGGACGGGGCGGCGTGATCCTCTTCGACGGCAGCGTGTCCGACTCGCTGAGGAAGGTCTCCGCGGCGGGCGGGATGCCCGGCGCGGCGACGACGATTGATCGATCGCAGACCGAAACGGGCCACGCATGGCCGTACTTCCTTCCGGACGGACGCCACTTCCTGTACATCGCGATGGCCAACACGCCGGAACAAGGCGCCTTGAAGATCGGGTCTCTCGATTCCGACAAATCGGTGCGCATCCCGGGCGAGTTCTCGCGCGCCGAGTACGCGCTGCCCGGCTACCTGCTCTTCGTGCGCGGCGGCGCCCTCATGGCGCAGGCACTCGATGCCGGGTCGCAGAAACTCTCCGGGGAACCGTTCCCCGTCGCCGACGAGGTCAACGGCGAGGTCAACGGAAACGCGGACTTCTCCGCGTCCCGAAACGGCGTGCTCGCCTTCCGGAGCGGTCGCGGCGCGGGGACCAGCCGGTTCATCTGGTTCGACCGTTCGGGCAAGGAACTCGGGACGGTCGGAACCGCCGGGGACTACGGTGAGGGGATTCTCTCGCCCGACGGCGCCCGACTCGCGATGACCATCAAGGACGCGCGCAGCGGCACCGAGGACATCTGGATCCGCGACCTGGCCCGGGGGGTGACTTCGCGGTTCACCTTCGATCCGGCCATTGACATCTGGCCCGTCTGGTCGCCGGACGGGAACTGGATCGCGTTCGCATCGAATCGCGGCGGCGCGTTCGCGGTCTATCGAAAGCCGTCCTCCGGCGTCGGCGACGAGGAGCGCCTGTACAGCGCGGAGGGGCAGCTCGGTCCGATTGACTGGTCGAAAGACGGCAGCGTCATCATCTGTCTCTACTTCTCTGGAACGACACGATGGGACATCATGTACGGGCCCTCGTCGGGCGGCAAGGAACCGACTCCGTTCCTCGTCACGCAGTTCAACGAGAGGAGCGCGCACCTCTCTCCCGACGGGCGCTGGCTGGCTTACGATTCGAACGAGTCCGGCCGGCCCGAGGTCTTCGTGCAGGCGTTCCCGGGACCGGGCGGGAAATGGCAGATCTCGACCGACGGCGGGCGCGATCCATCATGGCGCGCGGACGGAAAGGAACTGCTCTACATCGCGTTGAACGGTAAGATGATGTCCGTGGATATCGAGGCATCGGGAGGCGAAGTCCGTGCCGCCGTGCCGCGGGTGCTCTTCCAGGCGCCGCTCCTCGTCCAGAGCAGCGCCGACAAGAGGTACGCGGTGACGGCCGACGGCGAGCGCTTTCTCTTCACGAGCCCGATGAGTCGCGAGGGGATCGCCCCCATCCGGATGGTCCTCAATTGGACGGCGGAACTGACGAAAAGGTGACCCCGGGCGGAGGATACGGCCACTTGACTGAGCGGGATGCGGGCGCGACCCCCTTCGCCGTACTGCACATCCCGCATTCATCGAAGGCGATCCCCGCGTCCGTCCGCGGCGCGTTCATCATCACCGACCAGGAACTCGAGCACGAGATCCTGCGCCTCACCGATCACTTCACGGACGAGCTGTACCCTCTCGATGATCCCCGTGCCGTCTCTCTCGTGTACCCCGTCAGCCGGATCGTCGTGGATCCGGAGCGATTCGCGGACGATGCGATGGAGACGATGTCGGCGCACGGCATGGGGGTCATCTACACGCGCACGGCCGCCGGGGCGCCGCTCCGGACGGCTCCGTCTGCGGAGGAGCGCCGGCAGCTCCTCGATGCGTACTACCACCCTCACCACCGGCGCCTGTCCGAACTCGTGGACCGCACGGTCGCGGCGCACGGCAATGCCCTCGTGCTCGACTGTCACAGCTATCCCTTCGTCCCTTTTCCATACCAGGACCCGCGTCTCCCGAGACCCGAGATCTGTCTCGGGACGGATCGGTTTCACACACCGGAGTGGCTCTTCGAGGAGGCCGCCGCGCTATTCAAGCGCGCGGGCTTCACCGTCGAGAGGAATCTCCCCCACGCAGGCGCGTTCGTGCCCGCCGCGCACTACAAGCGGAACCGCTCGACGCACTCGCTGATGATCGAACTCCGGCGCGACACTTACCTCAACGAGTCCACAGGCGCCAAGTCTCCCGACTTCCAGACCACCCGAGCCCGGCTGCAGAGAATCGTGACGGCCTTGCTGGATATCGCGGTGGATCGCCTCCGGACGTAGAGGCTACAATCCCCGTGCTTGACGCGGCGGCCGCGTGCGCGGCCGGCGACGGCAGAATCCGTGAGGCGGACCGGACGCATGGACTACCCATACTGGAATCTCCCGATCGGCGGCGGCGTTCTCATCGGCATCGTCGCGATCGCGCACGTCCTCGTCTCCCACTTCGCTGTCGGAGGCGGCATCGCGATCGCGATCGCCGAGACGCTGGCCGTGCGCCGGCGGGACCCGTCGCTTCGCGCGCTGGCCAAGCGCACGTCGCTCGTCCTGATCCTGGTCTCCACGGTCTTCGGTGCGATATCGGGCGTCGGCATCTGGTTCACGATCGGGCTCGTCAACCCCGCGGCGACCTCCGCGCTCATCCGCACCTACGTCTGGGGCTGGGCGGCAGAGTGGGCGTTCTTCATCCTCGAAGTGGCGACGGCACTCGCCTACTTCGCGACATGGGGAAAGGTGAGGCCGAGGACGCACCTTTTGCTCATCTGGTTGTACGCCTTCGCGGCCTACATGTCGCTCGTCATCATCCAAGGGATCATCGCGTTCATGCTGACGCCCGGCCGCTGGGTCGAGACGCACACGTTCGCCGACGGGTTCTTCAATCCGACCTACTTGCCGGGACTCGCGCTTCGAACCGGGATCTGCCTCTTCCTCGCCGGCGCGTACATGATGTTCGTGGCGCTGAGAGAGAAGGACCCCGCCGCGCGCTCTCGTCTCGTGCGGCTCCTGGCCGCACTGCAGATCATCGGCGTGCTCGTCGCGTACGGTGGATACCGATGGTGGGAAGGCGCGCTGCCGGGAGCGATCAGGGTGTTATTCCTGGGCGCGAGCCCCCTGCTCCCCGCCCTCGTCTCCACGCGGCACCTCTTGATGGGATCACTGGCGGCGTATCTCGCGCTGGCGCTGCTCGCGCTCGTCGTCCCGCGCGCGCAGCGATGGCCGGCCGCGGTGCTGGCACTCCTCGCGGCGTTCGCCTTCTTCGGCGGCTACGAGAGGCTTCGCGAAGGCGCGCGCAAACCGTTCGTCATCCGCGACCACATGTTCTCGAACGGGATCCTCGTGAGCGAGATCGCGAGCCTGAATGAGCGCGGCGTCCTGTCGAAGGCGGCTTGGGCCGCACGCGGGACCGAAGGGACCGCCCTCGGACAGGGCAGAGCCGTCTTCCGTGCCCAGTGCGCCTCCTGCCACACGCTCGGCGGCTATCTCTCGATGCGGAAGATCATGGGGCGCGTGGACGCGGACATCCTGCCGGGCATTCTGGGTGCGATGCGGGACGACGGCGCTAAGTTCGTCTCGGGGGAGGCGCTCGATGGCGGGCATGCGGCCACGGAGAAGCTCAACTATCCCCTGATGCCGCCGCTCGTCGGAACCGACGAGGAGGTCGAGGCGCTCATCACCTATCTCGCTAGTCTCAAGCCGCCCGCCGCGGAGGTGACCCATGGGCAGTAACCTCATCCCCGCGCTCGATCCGGCGCCGCTTCCCGGGCCGCCCTGGCTCTTCCACGCGCTGTGGCTCCTGACGTTCCTGATCCATCTGCTCCTCGTGAACGTCGTGCTCGGCGGAACGCTGCTTGCGGCCCTCTCAAGCCGACGGGAAACCTCCGGGCTTTTCGTCGAGATGAACTCGTGGGCGATCTCGTTCGCGATCACGTTCGGGATCGCGCCGCTGCTCTTCGTTCAGGTGATCCTCGGGCGGTTCTTCTACACGGCGACGGTGCTCGTCGCGTGGGCCTGGCTCGGCATCCTCGTCCTGCTCACCGTGGCGTACTACCTGAACTACATCGCGAAGCACCGCCTGAGCAAGGACAAGGGTGTGCGCCCGATCCTCGCTATCGAGGCGCTCTGCTTCCTCGCGATCGCGGCGATCCAGGTCGCGGTGAACCTGCTCCATGCACAGCCGGACCGCTGGGAGCGCGTGGCGGATCAGGCCTGGAGAGCGTTCGCGGATCCCGCCTTCGTGCCGCGGTATCTGCACTTCGTTCTCGCCGCGGTATCGGTGAGCGGCGTGCTGCTCGCGCGCGTGGCGATCGCGCGCGCGAAGGGGACCCTCGGCGCG
>JAGVPR010000324.1 GCA_020052115.1 Candidatus Eiseniibacteriota bacterium | reverse complement strand
GAATGGCCGTCATCGCCGGCTCGCGGCGGCGCGCCGGCTCCGGTTCCGCCGCGCGCACCATGACCCGGAAGAGCCGGTGCTCGCCCGCGATCAGGTCGTCCCTCACCCGGTCGTTCAGCTCAACGAACATGCGGTACGCTTCGCCCTTGTACTCGAGGAGCGGGTCCTTCTGGCCGTAGGCCCGAAGCCCGATGCCGCCCTTGAGCTGGTCAATCTCGTAAAGGTGGTCCTTCCAGCACTCGTCGATCGTCCTCAGGTAGAGGTGCCGCTCCACCTGCCGCATGAGCGCCGGCGTCAGCTCCTGTTCCTTTCGGTCGTAGGCCGCGAGCGCGCGCTCCACGACCCGCTCCCGGATCTCATCGGCCGAATGGACCCCTTCCTCGATCTCCGCCGCGGGGAACGGGTGGAAGAAGGCCACGGAGAGCTTCCCGCACAGTTCGTGCACGTTCCACTCATCGCTCTTCGGATCCAGATGCGCGCCGCACAGATCCTCGACGTACTCCCGCGCGAGGTCGCGGATCTCGTCGCGCACATCCTGGCTCTCGAGAACCCGGAGCCGGCGGCCGTAGATGACCTCGCGCTGCTGGTTCATCACGTCGTCGTACTCGAGCAGGTGCTTTCGAATGTCGAAGTTGTGCATCTCGACCCGCTTCTGGGCGCGCCCGATCGCCGCGGTGACCATGCGGTGCTCGATGACCTCGCCTTCCTGCACCCCGAGGCGGTCCATGATCCGCGCGATGCGCTCGGAGCCGAACAGGCGCATCAGGTCGTCCTCGAGCGACAGGAAGAAGCGCGAGGAGCCCGGATCGCCCTGGCGTCCCGAACGGCCGCGCAGCTGGCGGTCAATGCGCCGGGCCTCGTGACGCTCGGTGCCGATAATGTGGAGTCCGCACGGCATGCTGGCCATGCACTCCTTGACGTCGGGGGTCGCTTGGCAGTCCCCGATTCCCTGCGCGGAACGGATCAGGCACTTGCGGCCCTTGACGACGGCCGAGCCGAGCTTGATGTCGGTGCCGCGGCCAGCCATGTTCGTCGCGATGGTGACCGCGCCGGGCTGCCCGGCGCCCGTGATGATCTCCGCTTCCGTCTGGTGAAACTTCGCGTTCAGGACGTTGTGCGGAATCCCGCGCCTCTTCAGGAGCCGCGAGAGCGTCTCAGACGCCTCGACGCTCACCGTGCCGACGAGCACCGGCCGGCCCTTCCCGTACATCTCCACGATCTCTTCGATCACGGCGTTGTACTTCTCACGGCGCGTCCGGAAGATGACGTCCTCGTAGTCAACGCGCCGGGCCGCCTCGTTCGTCGGGATGACGGTGACGTCGAGCTTGTAGATCTGGAAGAACTCCGCCGCTTCGGTCTCGGCCGTCCCGGTCATCCCGGCGAGCTTCTCGTAGAGCCGGAAGTAGTTCTGGAGCGTGATCGTGGCGAGCGTCTGCGTCTCGCCCTCTATCTTCACCCGCTCCTTGGCCTCGAGCGCCTGGTGCAGCCCCTCTGAGAAGCGCCGCCCGGGCAGGAGCCGGCCCGTGAACTCGTCCACGATGAGCACGCGGTCGTCCTTGACGACGTACTCGACGTCCTTCTCGTAGAGCATGTAAGCCTTGAGGAGCTGGATCATCGAGTGCACGCGCTCGCTCCGCTCCGCGTACAAGCGATCCAGCTCGTTCTGCTTGACGGTCTTCTCCTCGTCCGAGAGATCCGGGTCTTCGAGGATCGCTTCCTTCTCCACCGCGAGGTCCGGCAGGAGGAAGGTGTCGCGGTCTCGCGGCGAGAGTTGCTCGCGGCCCTTGTCGGAGAGGTCTATCGAGTGCGCCTTCTCGTCAATGGCGAAGAAGAGCTCCTCGTCTATCTGCCCCATCGTCTTGTCGCGGATGTGGGCCATCTCGAGGCGGTGGATTAGCCCCTTCAATCCAGGATCGTTCGAGAGGAGCTTCATGAACCGCTTGTTCTTCGGCGCCCCGCGCTGGACCATGAGGAGCCGGGACGCCAGATCGTCGTCGTCGTCCTTGCCCTCGCGCCCGACCCGCTCCTCGATCTCGTTCAAGAGCTTCGTGACGAGCTGCGTCTGCGCGCGCACCAGGTTCTCGACGATCGGGCGCATCGCCTCGAACTCCTGGTTCGAGTGCTCGACCGGGCCCGAGATGATGAGCGGCGTGCGCGCCTCGTCAACGAGTACCGAGTCCACCTCGTCCACGATCGCGTAGAAGTGCCCGTGCTGCACGCGGTGCTCGATCGTCACCGACATGTTGTCGCGCAGGTAGTCGAAGCCGAACTCGTTGTTCGTCCCGTAGGTGACGTCGCAGTTGTACTGATCCCGCCTCTCGTCCGGCGCCATGTCGTTCTGGATGCAACCGACCGTGATCCCCAGGAAGCGGAGGATCCTCCCCATCCACTCGCTGTCGCGCCGGGCCAGGTAATCGTTCACCGTGATCAAGTGGACGCCGCGTCCGGTGAGAGCGTTCAGGTAGAGGGGGAAGACGGCCACGAGCGTCTTGCCCTCGCCGGTGGCCATCTCGGAGATCTTGCCTTCGTGGAGGACGATTCCGCCGATCAGCTGAACGTCGTACGGGACCATGTCCCACACGATCTCTTGACCGCAGACCTGCCAGCTCTGCCGCACGTGGCGGCGGCAGGCTTCCTTCACAACCGCATACGCCTCCGGGAGGAGGTCATCGAGGGTCGCCTCCTCCGATGCGAGGCGGCCGCGGAACTCCTCGGTCTTGGCGCGCAGCTCGTCGTCGCTCAAGGGCGCGAGAGCTCCGAAGCGCTCGTTGATCTCCTCGACGAGCGGCCGGATCCGTTTCATGTCGCGCTCGAACTTCGTCCCGAACAGGCGTGTCGCGACCCGGGTCCCCAAGCTCTTCAGCGATGGCATCGTGTATCCGATCTCCTCCGGGCCCGCGCCGGCGGTGCCCGCTCAGCGGCTCTTCGCCAAAGCCGCGACTTCCGAGCCACAGAAGCAAAACGGCGGGCCGTGATCGGGCTCGCCGGCCCCCGTCGGGCCGGCGGAACCCGGGGGGTCGCCGCCACTCTAGCAAACATCCGGGTGGGGGCTGCCGCGCGAGGGCTCTGACCGGGGAGCGCGACCCCAATGCCCAACACGTTACGCCGACTACGATTGGGGGCGGGCGTTCACCCCTCATCTGAGATCCCGAGAATAGGACTTGACGGGTTTTCGCAGGGCGCGGCCCGGCGTGCGCGGAGCCTCTCAGCCGGCCGACCGTCGAGGGCTAGTAAAGCGTGCGATACGTCAGGAGGTTTCTGAGCACCAGCTTGACGTAGTCGCGGGTCTCCCGGTACCCGATCGTCTCAAGAAACACGTCGGGATCGCGGGCCGCCCATCGCCACTGCCGAGCCTTCTCCGGGCCCGCGTTGTAGGCCGCGAGGACCGCCGGAATATCGCCATCGAAATCCTCGATCAGGCGGGCCAGGTGCTGGGTGCCCAGGCGCTGGTTCGTCTCCTCATCATAGAGGGCCCACGCCGGCGGCTCCGGCTCCCCCAGGGCCATCGCCTCGGCCCGAGCCGTGGCGGGCATGAGCTGAAGCAGGCCGCGTGCTCCCGCCCTCGACGTCGCCCGAGGGTCGTAAGCGCTCTCCTGCCTCATCAATGAGTAGACGAGAAGCGGGTCCAATCCTCGGGCCACCGAGAATCGAATGATGCTCGGCACCCATGCGAGCGGGAAGGACAGACGCCGCGCATCAAGTCCATCCGGCAGCCGGCCGGCCAAGGAGGCGGCGGCCCGGAGTGCAAGCGATGGGCAGTCCCGGCGTGCCGCAGCGAGGACGAGATCGGTTCGCGCCCCGCCCGAGAGACGCGACTGCAGAGCGGAACTCAAGGGCACGGCGGCCTCCTCGATGAAGCCGAGATCGAGAAGCGCCCGCGCAGCCCCCTCCACCGCCGACTCGCGTACCGCGCGATTCGCCGCGGTTGATTCGCCCGGCGCGGCCCGGCGCAGTGCATCGTCCCCGAGCCCGGCATCAGAAAGCGCCGCTCGCGTGATCGAGAACCCCTCCCCATCCCGCAGGAGCGCCTTCGCGGCGAGCGCATAGAAGTCGTCCCCGCCCGAGGCCGCCGCCTCCCCGAGCAG
>JAGVPR010000372.1 GCA_020052115.1 Candidatus Eiseniibacteriota bacterium | reverse complement strand
GCCACCAGCTCGCGCACGCGAAACGGCTTCGCGAGGTAGTCGTCCGCGCCGACCTCCAGGCCGAGGACGATGTCGGACTCGGCCCGGCGCGCGGTCAGCATGAGGATCGGCACCGGGCTCTCGCGGCGGATCCGGCGGCAGATCTCTAGGCCGTCGAGCCCGGGGAGCATGAGATCGAGAATGACGAGATCCGCCGGCGCCTTGCGGAAAAGCTCCAGCCCGCGCAGCCCGTCGCCGGCCGTGACCGGCCTCAACCCGGCCGCCTCGAGGTTCTTCGCGACGAGCTGGGCGATCTTTGCGTCGTCCTCGACGATCAGGACCGTCTGTTCCATTGCAGGGCCATCATAGCCGCCGGCGGATCCAGATCAAGGGCTGCTTCGGCGCCGGGATCCGCGCGCGCTCCGGGCGCGCCGGCCGCATTCCGTTGAAACAGAAGGCGCCTCTGCCGCGTCCTAGCATTCTGTGGGTGCGCGCACGGCATCATCGCAAGCCCCGCCCCTTGCTTCTCGGAGGAGACGTTCTTACGCTCTCCTCGATTCGTGTTTACCGGTCACGCTTCCAGGACTCCCTCGCGGAGGAACAGAGAGGATCCACCTATGAGGCCCCGATCCAGAGTCGTCCCGCCCGTCATTCTCGCCCTCGCCGCCCTCCTGGCCGTCCCCGCCATCGCCGGCCCCGCCTACATCAGATACCCGGACATCCACGGAAACAGCATCGTTTTCGCGGCCGAGGCAGACCTTTGGCTGGCCCCGGACTCCGGCGGCTCCGCCCACCGCATCACGACGCACCCTGGATCCGAGTTCTTTCCGCAGTTCTCCCCGGACGGACGCTGGATCGCATTCAGCGGCATGTATGACGGAAACGTGGACGTCTACGTCATCCCCGCCGAAGGCGGCGAGCCGCGGCGGCTCACGTGGCATCCGGGCGTGGACGAGGTCGTCGGCTGGACGCCCGACGGCGCAAGCGTTCTGTTCAGAAGCGGCCGCGCGGAGGCCGCGCGCGGGACCTCCATCTTCTCGATCCCGGCGGCCGGCGGCGATCCGGAGAAGCTCCCGATCGGCTACGCGGCCCGGATCAGCATGGATCCTCAGACGGGACTCTGGGCCTTCATCCGGAACTCGGCGGAGAGGGCTACCTGGAAGCGCTATCGCGGCGGCACGGCTCCCGACATCTGGGTCGGCGATCCGCGCAAGGCCGACTTCAAGAAGGTGACGAGCTTCGACGGCGACGACACGTATCCGATGTGGCACGGCGGGCTCGTCTACTTCCTCAGCGACCGCGGCGGCACGATGAACCTCTGGTCCATGCGCGCCGACGGCAGCGAGGCCCGCCGGCGCACGAGCTTCACGGACTGGGACGCCCGCCAGGCTTCGATGGGTCCCGACGGCCGCGTCGTCTTCACGCTCGGGGCCGATGTCTATCTTTACAACCCCGGCGACGACACCTCGCGCAAGGTAGAGATTGACCTTCCGAGCGACCGCGTCCTGACGCGCGTCCGCTACCCGGATGCCGGACAGTACGTCACCTGGTTCGACGTGTCCCCCGACGCCGACCGGCTTGCCGTCGTGAGCCGCGGCGAGATCTTCTCGGTGCCGGTCAAGAAAGGCGTCACGCTGCCCGTGACCCGCGGCAGCGGCGCCCGCGAGAGCTGGGCTTCCTTCGACCCCGAAGGCAAGCAGATCGTCTACGTGACGGACGAGCCGAAGGAGGAGGAGATCCGGGTCATTGACGCCTGGGGTCGCGGCGCCCCGCGGGTCGTCAAGCCCGCCGGCGCGAACGGGTGGCACGGCCCGGCGATCTTCTCCCCGGACGGCAAGTGGATCGCCTACGGCGACCAGAGCCAGTCCATCTACGTCGTTCCGGCCGCCGGCGGCCCGCCCCGCAAGGTGGATCAGGCCGTCTCGGCCGAGATCTTCGACTACGCGTGGAGCCCCGACGGGCGCTGGCTCGCCTACAGCAAGCGCGACTTCACGAACTACGGATCCATCTACATCTACGACACGCAGTCGGGAGAGGCGCGCCGGATCACCACCGCGACCACCGACGATTACGGGCCGCAATGGGATCCCGAAGGCCGCTATCTCTACTTCGCGAGCAATCGCGCCACGAATCCGATCCTCGGCTCGCAGGACTGGAACAACGTCGAGGCGAAACGGGGACGCCTCTACATGCTCCTGCTTCGAAAGGACGTGAAGAACCCGCTGGCGGATCTCGAGGGGCTTCCTCCTTCGGGTGACGAGAAGAAGGACGCGGAGAAGAAGAGCAAGAAGAACGACGAGAAGAAAGACGGCGATGAGGAGAAGAAGGACGCGGAGCCGGTGAAGATAGACTTCGACGGCCTTGCGGACCGCGTCGTCGAATTCCCGATTGATCACGGCAACTACTTCGAGATCCTCGCCACGGGCAAGAAGGTGTTCTATCTCTCTGCGCCCCTGAAGGGCTTCGCCGAGCAGCCCGCCCTCTTCGAGGAGCCCGGCCCCGAGCTCACTCTGATGGTGTTCGATCTGGAGAAGAAGGAGGCGAAGCCGTTCGTCGAGGGCGTCGGAGGCTACCGTCTCGCGCTCGAGGCCGGGAAGATCGCGCTCATGAAGAACAAGGGCGAGTTCTTCGTCGTGGGCGCCGATGAGGCGAGCCCCGATCTCTCCGAGGCGAAGGTCTCGATGAAGGACGTCGTCATTGATCTCGATCCGCGCGAGGAGTGGGCGCAGATCTTCTACGAAGGATGGCGCAACGAGCGCGACTTCTACTGGGACGCGGGAATGGCCGGCCTGGACTGGGAGAAAATCCGCGACCACTACGCCACCTTGCTGCCGCGCCTCTCGACGCGGGGCGATCTCGGCGATCTGCTGGGCGAGGTGATCGGCGAGCTGAACACCTCGCACACCTACATATGGGGAGGCGATTCCGGCGTGCATCCCGAGCAGGTCTCCGTCGGGCTCTTGGGCGCCGATGTCCAGCGCGAAGGCGACGCGTACAAGGTGACGCGCATCTACCGCGGCGATCCGGCCGACAACATCGTCTCGCCGCTCGCCGCGCCCGGCGTCAACCTCACCGAAGGGGAGTACATCGTCGAGGTGAACCACCAAGCGTTCGCGGCCGGCCGCTCCTTCGATTCCGCGTTCGAGAATCTCGCGAACCGGCCGGTCGTGCTCACGGTGAACAGCCGGCCCGCGCGCGAAGGCTCACGCGAAGTCGTCGTGGTTCCCACGGGGTCCGAGGGCGATCTGCGCTACTCGGATTGGGTGCGTCTCAACCGCGAGTACGTGGCCGAGAAGACCGGGGGCAGAATCGGCTACATCCACATCCCCGACATGTGGCAGCACGGTCTCATCGAGTTCAACACGTGGTTCTATCCGCAGCTCGACAAGGAAGGGATGGTCGTGGACGCCCGCTGGAACGGAGGCGGCGCGGTCTCCCAGATGATCGTCGAACGCCTGCGCCGCCACCTCGTGAGCTTCAATCGCGGCCGCTGGAGCGGGCTCGGCACGTATCCGGACAAGGTCCTGAACGGCCCGTTCGTCGTCTTGACGAACCAGTACGCCGGCTCCGACGGCGACATCTTCCCGGCGGTGATCCAGATGGAGAAGCTCGCGCCCGTGATCGGCGTGCGGACCTGGGGCGGAGTGGTCGGGATCAGCGCGCTCCGCCCGCTGGTGGACGGAGGGATATTGACCCAGCCGCAGTCGGCGTGGTGGGACTCGCGGGGCTGGAGCATCGAGAACTACGGCATTGATCCGGACATCGTGATTGACAACCTTCCGCAGGAGGTGGCCCGCGGCGAGGACGCGCAGCTCGACCGCGGCATCGGCGAGGTGATGAAGCTTCACGCCGAGAAGCCACCGCAGAAGCCCAACTTCGGCCCGGCGCGCACGCGGACGCGCGAAGCGTTCGGGAAGGAAACGACGAAGCGCTGACGAACGGCGCCGCGCTCCAAGCAAAGACGCCGCCCGGTTCGCCCGGGCGGCGTCTTCGTTCATTCCACGGGATGGACGCTACTCTATCGTCCTCACCCAGCCGTAGGGATCCTTCACCTTGCCGCACTGGATGCCGGTGAGCGTGTCGTAGATGTGCTGCGTGAAAGGCCCCGGCTTGTTGCCGCCGATGACGTAGTCCTTGCCCGCCCAACCGATCGTCCCAATCGGCGTGACGACCGCGGCCGTGCCGGCCCCGAAGGCCTCGGTCAAGGTGCCCTTCTCGATCCCCGCGGTGACCTCCTCGATGCTCATGCGCCTCTCCTCGACCGGGCGGCCTTCATCGCGCGCCATGCGCAGGAGGGACTCGCGGGTGATGCCGGGAAGGATGGTGCCGAGGAGCGGCGACGTGATGAGCTTCCCTTCGAAAACGAAGAGGATGTTCATCGCGCCGATCTCCTCGATGTAGCGATGGTGCTTCGCATCGAGCCACAGAATGGCGTCATAACCTTCGTTCTTCGCGTCCGTCTGCGCCCGAAGCGCTCCGGCGTAGTTCCCGCCGGTCTTCGCGGCACCCGTGCCGCCCTCGGCGGCGCGCACGTAATGGCCTTCGGCCTTCACGCGCACCGGCGCGAACCCCTTCGGGAAGTAAGGGCCGACGGGGGATCCGATAATGAAGTAGATGTATTCCTTCGCGGGCCGGACGCCGAGGGCCGCCTCGGAGGCGATCATCGTCGGCCGGATGTAGAGCGCGGAAGGCGGTTCCGGCACCCATTCGCGCAGGCAGCCCACGAGCTGCAGCGTGGCCCTCACCTGAACATCCACGGGGATCTCGGGCATCACCATCCGGCGCGCGGAGGAGTTGAAGCGCGCCGCGTTGGCCTCGGGCCGGAACATGGCGATCCGTCCGTCGGCCCGGCGGTAGGCCTTCTGTCCCTCGAAGATCTCCTGGCCGTAGTGGAACACCATGGCGGAGGGCATGAGCGGGAGCGGCCCGTAAGGAACGATCTCCGGGTCACGCCAGCCGGTGCCTTCCGTGTAGCGCATGCAGAACATCTGGTCCGCGAAGATCCGGCCGAACCCGAGTTCCTGCTCGAGCAGCGACTTGATCCGGGATGGTTCCGATTGTGCGGTGCGAACGGCGATCTCCATGCTGGACCCCCTTTTCCGACCCCACCCTCACCCTTCGATCCGCGCCGCCCCGCACCGCGATCACCTGGAGCGAAACGGGGCCGAGGGAAGAACCAAGATGCTATGACGTTCCGTCTTCCGGACCGAAAACGCAAGGGGGAACCCGACGCGTGGTCCGCGTCAAACGCCCCGCGACAGGGCGCTCGCCGCCTCATCCAGGCGGCTCCAGATCCGGTTGATCCACGCCTTGTGCTCGGGCTTCATGAGGACGGAGCGAAGGCAGACGATCGTGTCGCGGTCGCACACGACACCCGCGGCATCCAGATCGAAGAATCGCACCGGAAGCTCGGCCAGCGCGAGATGGAGATCGAGGCGGGCCGCCTCGGCGAAGATCCGCCGCGCAGCCTCCGAGGCGTCGCTCGCCTTCCTCGCGCGCACCGCCCAGACGACGATGTCCAGTTCCGGCGGCATCGCCGTGACGAAACGCGCGTCGGCCCGGAGCTTCTCGTAGAAAGCGAGCGCCGCTTCACGGCCCGCTTCGAGCCCGCCGGCGAACGCGCCGCCTTTCGCGAGCGGCAGGAGCTTCTGCGTCGCCCACAGCGCGACCGCCGATGCTCCCGGCCGCGAGCACTCGAGGCTGATCTCGCCGAGATGCAGATCGCCGGAGCTGAAGTAGGTGTACGGCGAATCGTGCCTGTAGAAACGGCCGACATCGGGATCGCGAAAGAGCACGCAGCCGCAGCCGTAAGGTTGGAGCCCGTGCTTGTGCGGATCGAGGACGATCGAATCGGCCTCACCGAGCCTCTCGAACGCGCTCTGCGCCGTTGCGCCGAGGTTTCCGGCCAGCGTGAAGTACCCGCCGTACGCCGCATCGGCGTGCAGCCGGAATCCGTGCCGCTCGCGCAGATCGAGCAATGCCGGGAGCGGGTCAATCGAGCCCGTCGCCGTCGTGCCGATCGTCGCCACGACAGGCGCGAGCACGAACCCGATCAGGCCCATGTCGTGATAGAGCGGCAGCCACGACAGGGCGGCGTCCACCTTCGGATCGATGCGCAACCCCTCGACG
>JAGVPR010000146.1 GCA_020052115.1 Candidatus Eiseniibacteriota bacterium | reverse complement strand
GTGCGCGAGGCCGTGTTCTCGATCCTGGGCGGTTCGGCATCGGCCTCGTCGGTCCTCGATCTTTACGCCGGCACCGGGGCGCTGGGCATCGAGGCGCTCTCGCGGGGCGCTGAGCACGCGACGTTCGTGGAGCAGTCGCACGCGTTCGCCGTGATGCTGCGGCGAAACGTCGAGGAGCTGGGCCTCACCGATCGTGTCGAGGTCCGGATCGGCGACGTCGGCCGCGCGCTCTCCTGGATGGAGAAGGCGGAGCGCCGCTACGATCTCGTGCTCGCGGATCCGCCTTACGGCCGGCGGCTTGCAGAACGGCTCATCGAGCGGCTCGGGTCGGGCAGGCTTCTGGCCGAAGTTGCCGTTGTTTTCGTGGAGTGCGGCAAGGAGGAGACGCTGCCGGACCATTCGGGGATCCTCGAGCGGACGGTGGAGCGGATCTACGGGGAGACGAAGGTCGCGTTTTACCGCTCCGGAGAGGCGCGGGGCGCGGCGGGGAAGGAGTCCTGAGCGATGGCGGCTGCGATCTTTCCGGGAACGTTCGACCCGATCCACAACGGCCACCTCGACATCGTGGAGCGGGCGCTCCACTTTTTCGACGAGATCCTCATCGCGCTGGCCCCGAGCCACTCGAAGGGCACACTGTTCGACGTCGGAGAACGGATGGCGATGATCCAGGAACAGACGGCCGGGATGAAGGGCGTGCGGGTCGCTTCGTTCGACGGCCTTCTCACGGATTTCGCTCGCTCGCAGGGGATCCAGGTCGCGATCCGCGGCGTGCGAGCGGTGACCGACTTCGATTACGAGTTCTCGATGGCGCTCATGAACCGCAAGCTCTCGGATGGATTCGAGACGCTCCTCTTCATTCCGAGCGGCCGCTACATCTTCCTGAACGCGACACTCATCCGGGAAGTCGCCCGCTTCGGCGGCCCCACCGAGGGCCTCGTTCCTGAGGGGGTCGCGAAGCGGCTGCAGGCGAAATTCGGGCGCGCCTGATTCGTGCGGGCGCTCGCGGCCTCCGGCTTTCGGCCTGTGCTATGCTAGCCGGGACGCTCCTTTCGGGCGTCTGAGAGTCTCCGTTCCCCTCGACGCTTCCGCCCATCCCGACGGGAATCACGAGGAGTGAAGCCGATGCCCACTTATGTCTACGAGTGCACCGCTTGCGGGCACCCATTTGAGCTGTTCCAGAAGATGTCCGATCCGCCCGTGCAAACCTGCCCCCAGTGCGGCGGGGCGGTAAACCGCCTCCCCGGCGGAGGGGCGGGGATCATCTTCAAGGGGTCCGGCTTCTACGCCACCGACTACCGGAGCCGGGAGTACAAGGAGAAGACCAAGAGCGAGAGCGGTTCGAAGGGCGCTTCGGGCGGAGGTTCGGCCGCCAAGGAATCGGCGCCGAAGGATTCCGCCGCGAAGGCCAAGGACACGCCGCCCAAGGACGCTCGCAAGAGCGAGCACTGAGACGCCGGCGCGCCGCGCAACCCGCGGCGCGGGCGGGAGGAGGATGCGAGGAATGGCTCACCGGGTCACGTTCATTCCAGGCGACGGCACAGGCCCTGAGATCGCCGAGGCGACTCGGCGCGTGATCGAGGCGACGGGCGTGAAGTTCGAGTGGGACGTACAGCACGCCGGCACGGACGTGTTCGAGAAGACCGGCACCCCGCTTCCGGACGAAGTGCTCGAGTCGCTGCGCCGCAATCGCGTCGGGCTCAAGGGTCCGATCACGACACCCGTCGGCACCGGCTTTCGCAGCGTGAACGTGGCTCTCCGGAAGTCGCTCGACCTGTACGCCTGCCTTCGCCCGTGCAAGTGGTACCCGGGCGTGCGAACACGGTACGAGAAGGTGGATATCGTCATCGTCCGCGAGAACACAGAGGATCTCTACGCCGGGATCGAGTTTCAGAAGGGGAGCGACGGCGCGCGCGAGATGATCGAGACGATCCAGCGGCTCACGAAGACGGCGATTCGCGAGGACAGCGGCATCTCCATCAAGCCGATCTCGGTCACAGGCTCCGAGCGGATCGTGCGCTTCGCCTTCGACTACGCGCGCTCCCACAAGCGGCGCAAGGTCACGGCCGTGCACAAGGCGAACATCATGAAACACACGGACGGGTTGTACCTCGAGACGGCGCGCCAGGTCGCGACGAAGTACCCGGACATCGAGTTCGAGGACCGGATCGTGGACAACATGTGCATGCAGCTCGTGCAAAAGCCCGAGCTCTACGACGTGCTCGTGCTGCCGAATCTCTACGGTGACATCCTCTCCGATCTGTGCGCTGGCCTCGTGGGCGGCCTGGGAGTCGCTCCCGGCGCGAACATCGGCGCCGCGGCGGCCCTCTTCGAGCCGACGCACGGGAGCGCGCCGAAGTACAAGGGACAAAACCGCGTCAATCCGATGGCGATGATGCTCTCGGGCGTGCTCATGCTCGAGCATCTCAAGGAAGATAAGGCCGCTCAGCGTCTCGAGAGCGCGATCGCCGCCGTGATTCGCAAGGGCGAGAAGGTGACGTACGACATGAAGCCGGACCGTGACGACCCGACCTCCGTGGGAACGTCGGAAGTGGCGGATGCGGTGATCGAGGAGCTGGCGCGCGTCTAGGAGCTCGGGCCGCGATTCAATCACGCGGCCCGGATCCCGCGCGCCGGGTATCGGCCTATGCTCGTTGACGAAGCCACAGTTCACGTCGCCGGCGGCGACGGCGGGCGGGGCTGTATCTCGTTCCGCCACGAGAAGTTCCGCCCCAAGGGCGGCCCGGACGGCGGCGACGGCGGTGCCGGCGGCAGCGTCTACGTCATCGCGGACCGGAATCTCAGGACGCTGCTCGATTTCCGCTACCGCCCGCGTTTCGAAGGCGGGCGCGGCGAGCACGGCATGGGGAGCGACAAGACGGGCGCAAGCGGCGAGGACGTCGAGGTGCGCGTCCCCGTGGGCACGCTCATCCACGACAAGTCGAGCGGCCAGCTCGTGGCGGACCTCATCGTCCCGGGCCAAGCGGTCCTCGT
>JAGVPR010000019.1 GCA_020052115.1 Candidatus Eiseniibacteriota bacterium | reverse complement strand
TTGGCGGCCGATTCGTTGATGCCGAGTCCGACCTCTTTCGAACCGGTAAAGGCGATGAAGCGCGTGCGCGGATGATCCACGAGCGCCTGGCCCGCGGTCGCGCCGCCGCCCGGGAGGAAGTTCACGACGCCGGGAGGCATCCCGGCCTCTTCGAGGATCGAGAAGACGGTCCAGCCGATCCCGCACGAATCGCTCGAGGGCTTGAGCAACACCGTGTTGCCGGCGACCATGGCCGCGGTCGTCATGCCGGCCAGGATGGCGCAAGGGAAGTTCCACGGCGGGATGACCGCGCCTACCCCGAGCGGGATGTACTTCAGTTCGTTGTCCTCGCCGGGCAGCGGCGTGACCGGCTGCGGCTGCGAGTAGCGGATCGCCTCGCGACCGTAAAACTCCAGGAAATCAATCGCCTCGGCGGTGTCGCCGTCCGCTTCCGTCCAGTTCTTCCCGACTTCGAGGACCATCCATGCGTCCATCTCGAAGCGGCGGCGCCTGAGGATCGCGGCCGCGCGGAACAGAAGATCCGCCCGCTCACGCGCGGGCATCCACTGCCAACCATGGAACGCGTCCTCCGCGGCCTTGACCGCGCGCAGAGCCTCGTCGGCGCCTGCCTTGTGGAACCGGCCGAGGACCTCCTTCGGATTGGAAGGGTTGATGGAATCGAACGTGCTCGCGGTCTTGACGCGCTCCCCGCCGATGACGAGCGGATACTCGCGGCCCATCTGCGATGTCACCAGCGCGAGCGCTTCCTCCATCTTCCGGCGGTTGGCCTCTATGGAGAAATCAATGATCGCCTCGTTGCGGAACTCCGAGATCATGGCGCCTCCTTCGTCATCATCATCCCCATCCCATGCGGGCGGTGACCATCATTCTAGGGGGCGGCGGCAAGTCGTGGCAAGGCGCTGAACTTTCAGCGCGGAGGCGGCTCCAGGGTGTCGGGCAGCGACCAGCCGGCGGCCCGCCACTGGCGCATGACCTCGAAGAGCACGATTCCGAAGGCGACGGCGACGTTCACCGAGTTCTTGTAGCCGCTCATCGGGATACGCACGACGAAGTCGGACGCCTCGAGCGCTGCGCTCGAGACGCCGAGCGCCTCGTTGCCGACGATGAGCGCGAGGGATGGCGGGTAGGTCACCTCATTGTAGAGAACGCTCCCCTCGGCCACTTCGATTGCCGCGATGGCGACGCCCTCGGACCGCAGCGCCGCGACGGCATCGCTCGCGCAGGCGTGGCGCCGGAAGGGCACGGCGTCAATCGTGCCAAGCGCGGTCTTCTCGAGCTTCAAGTTCGGTGGGGCCGGGGTGATGCCGCAGAGGTGGACCGCGGCGATGCGCCCGGCGTCGGCGGTGCGGAAAACGGCGCCCACGTTGAACGCGCTTCTCAGGTTGTCGAGGATGACGTGGACCGGCGCCCGCGGCAGCCTGCGAAAGATCTCGGGCGGCAGAGGGGAATCGTGACCCTTGACTGGAAAGCGGGTCTCCATGCGCGCCTCAGCGGCCGTCCGTGAAACGAACCGCCCGCCAGATCTCGTCGGCGGATCGGAGCGCGGAATCCCGGGACGACGGAAGGTCGCCCAGCGCGATGAGCACCGTGCTGCCGCGCCGCTCGACCCAGCTTGACTCGTGGGGCGCGAGCGACAACGCGAGATCGCCACGCTCCCCGAGGCCGGTGCGTTCGATCTCCGCCCCCGGCCATCCGGTGAGCAGCACGAGCGAGGCGGCGCGGTAGAACTCCACCGCCTTCGACTCGTCCTGCCACATCGTCGCGAGGAACACCATGCCGCGGTCCGAGTCGGCGCCGAATAGCACGTATCGGTCCGCACGCCATCCTTCCGCCGCGGACGTCGCGACGGAATCGGGGAGCGCGCGGGAGAGGATGAGCCGGAGCCCCCATTCGCCGAGCGTGTTCTCGTAGCGGCCCGGGCAGCACGGCCGCGCGAGATCCGGGCTCCACTCGACGCGGGCGCTGTCTCGATCGCCGGCGAGATAGAGGTCCGGGTGCAGGATGTCGCGCGACGAAGTCGGTGGACGCGCGTAGACGCGATCGAACTCGGCCCAGGGAACCGTCCGCCTCAGCGCAATAACGAACGCCGTGCCCTGCACGTAGGGGAAGAGAAGGCTCTGCTGGACGACCCGCGGCGCGGAAGCGAGCCTTGGAGCCTGCCCGCTCATCTGCGCCAGAAGTTCCGGCAGGAGTGGCGCCATCCCCTGGAGGTCTCCGACCGTGAGGCCGAGCGAACGAGCCGTGAACTCCAGCATGACGGCGGTCGCATCGCCCTCGGCGAGAGCGAGAAACGCCTCGGTCGCGTCGTCGTCGCCGGCCGCCGTGAGGGAATCGAGATGGATCCCGATCTGATAGCGCTGGTCCTGGAGCGCGTGTACGAGCTCGTGCGCCATCACCGGCGTCTGAAGCTCCGGCTCGAGCCAATCCGCCAGGAGCAGCCTGTCGCTGTGGTAGTCGTAAACGCCCCCGATCTGCTCGTCGTAGATCGCGAGCAGCGAGTCGGCGAGCGAATATCCCGGAGGGAGCAGGCCGAAGCGGGTGAGCGCCTTGCCTTCGGAGCGCAGACGGCGCGCCGCATCCTCTCGTTCGAACTGGCGCCGAACGTAGGCCGCAAGATCGCTGCGGCTCTGAAGCCACGGCTCGACCGGGAGCACCGGCTCGAGTCCGCGGGTGTGGGAAACCTGACGGAGGACCTCGGCGATCTGCTGCCGGAAGGCGGCCGTGTCCACGGCCGCTACGGCGGCGGACGGCGTTTGCGCGGCGGCCGGGCGCGCGGCCGCGAGCGCGAGCAGGAGGAGGAAGACCAAGCGTCTTGATCCGTTCATGAGGTGGAGCCTAGGCGCTGACCTCGGGACGGTCAAGCCGGCGGGCCGACCCGTAGTCGGATCGCGGGCGCTGCCCGCCATCAGCTCGAACGCCGTGCTACACTCCACCGGCTTTCAAAGGAGGAACGCATGGCGTTCATGATTGATCTGAGAGGGAAGGCGGCGCTGGTCACCGGCGGATCCCGCGGCATAGGGCGGGAGATCGCGATCGAACTCGCCGCAGCGGGCGCCGCCGTCGCCGTCAACTATCGCCGCAGCCGCCGTGAAGCCGAATCCGTCGTTCGCGAGATCACGGCCGCGGGCGGCCGCGCGATCCCGATCAAGGCCGACGTGTCCTCTCCGGCCGACGCGACCGCGCTCCTCCGCAGCGCGCGCAGCGCCTTCGGCCGTCTCGATATCCTCGTCAACAACGCCGGGATCTGGGAGGAGGCCTCGATCGAGCGGATGACGCCGCGAGATCTGGAGCGCACGCTCGCGGTCAACCTCAAGGGCGTCGTCTACTGCTGCCGCGCCGCTGTCCCGGCGCTCCGCGCGAGCCGCACCGGGCGGATCATCAACATCAGCTCCACCGCGGCGCTTCTCGGCGAGCCGCTGCACAGCCATTACGCCGCATCGAAGGGGGGGCTCGAGGCGCTCACGAAGTCGCTCGCGGTCGAGCTGGGACGGTGGCGCATCACGTCGAACAGCGTCGCCCCGGGATGGACCGTCACCGACATGACCGTGCGCGAGCTGCGGACGGCGAAGGGCAAGAAGCTCCTTCGCGAGATACCGCTCCGCAAGGTGGCCACGCCGCCCGAGGTCGCCGCCGCCGTCGTCTTCCTCGCATCCGATCTGTCGAGCCACATCACGGGCGTCATGATCCCCGTGGACGGCGGCTATCGAATCCGGCGCTGAGCCGGGGCGGCTTGGGCCGCGCTTCAGGAGGCTCCTCTCCGGCCGCGTCTTCCGATCCTCCGCCGCATTGAGGCGCGGCCCCGACGCTGCTAGAATGGGGCGACCCGCGACAGGAACGATCGCGCGCGGGATTATCTCTCGGGCGTAACGCACTGGGAGTCGTGAGGGGAGGAGCATGGTTCGGCGCATCGTCATCGTCGCCGTCGTGGTCTTGGTCGCTGCCGCGGGGTTCTTCGTCATCCGCGGACGGAAGGCGAAGGCCGTGGAGTATCGAACCGAGCCCCTGGGCCGGGGGGACATCGTCATGCGCGTCTCCGCGACCGGGACCGTGAAGCCGGTGACGCAGGTGGAGATCGGGAGCCAGGTCTCGGGCACCGTCCTGGCCATCCACGCGGATTTCAACGACCGCGTGTCCGAGGGCGACCTCCTTCTGCAGATTGATCCGGCGACGTTTCGCGCGCAGCTCTCCCAGGCGCGGGCCAACGAGATGAAGGCGCAGGTGTCGGTGGACGATGCGGCGCGCGCGCTCCGCCGCGCGCAGGAGATGCGCTCGCAGAATCTCGTCTCCGAGGAGGCTCTCGAGACGGCGCTGAGCGGGCATCGCCAGGCGCTCGCCTCGCTGGAGCAGACGCGCGCCTCGCGGGAGCTGGCCGAGGCGAATCTGAGATACACGACGATCCGCGCCCCACTCTCGGGCGTCATCGTCTCCCGGAATGTGGACGTGGGGCAGACGGTCGCCGCCAGCCTTCAGGCCCCCAAGCTCTTCGTCATCGCGAACGACCTGACCGAGATGCAGGTCGAAACGCAGATTGATGAAGCGGACATCGGGAAGATCAGCGAGGGGCTTGAGGCGGCTTTCACGGTGGACGCTTATCCCGAGGAGTCGTTCCGGGGTTCCGTGGAACAGGTGAGGCTGGAGCCGATCGAGCAGCAGAACGTCATCACTTACACGACCATCATCCGGGTCAGAAACCCTGAACTCAAGCTCAAGCCGGGCATGACGGCAAACGTCACCGTCATTGTGAACCGCGCGGACGCCGTGCTCAAGGTGGCGAACGCCGCGCTCCGCTTCCGGCCGAAGGACGGAAGTCAGAACGGCGCCCCGGCGCGCGAAGGCTCGCCGGCGTCGGCGCGTTCCG
>JAGVPR010000322.1 GCA_020052115.1 Candidatus Eiseniibacteriota bacterium | reverse complement strand
GGCCGCGCGGGGGTGACCGCGTGGCGACGGCGCGCCTCGTGCTCGTTCGCTGAGATCAGAGGCCGGCAACAGCCCCTCGCGCCGCGTCCTCACGCCGCCGGATTCACGATCCTCCCCATGAAGAGAACGCTCCCGGTCACGTGATCGCGGATCAGGAAGACGAACGGATGATCAACACGCACCGGCACCGGCACGCTCGTCAAACCGACCCCCACGCCGGTCGCCGCGGCGGCCTCCGTCCCCTCCTCGTTCACCTGCACGAACGCCTTGTGCGCGACAACCGCAATGAACAGGTCGCGCCGGCCGTTCATCGCCGAGAAATCGGCCTCGTCAGGCAGAAAAGCCGACGGCATGCCCATCTCCGCGATGATGCCCTTCAAGGCGTACTCCGTCGTGGTGCCGAAGCGCGGAATCTGCACCGGCACCTCCGCCGTCCGCAGCCCGGCGAGCCACGCCGAGAGGTTTTCCCACGTAAGCCGGCGCTCGAGTTCCGCGAGCCCATCGGCCGCTTCGGGGAGCAAGATGACCATGGACAGATCCCCGCCCTTGTAGGGCATGTCGAGGACATCCAGTCCATCGGTCCGGAACACGCCGTAGTCGGCCGTCTGCGACATCGCCGGAACGGTGACCGTGAGATCGGGGCCCACGTAAAACGGCAGGTCCTTCGTCCGGGAGCGGTCGAACTGCGAGGCCCAGAGCCCCTTGAAGTAGATCGCATTCACAAGGGCCAGGCGGGTGTCGGAGTTGATCGTTCCGGGTGCGAAGAGTCCTTGGATCCTGTCGGCCGTCTTCTCCTCGACCCAGCGATTGATCGCGGCGCGGGCCTCCTCGGCGGCGCCCTGGAAGTCCGCTTCCGCGAACGGCGCACCATATTGGTCGCGCGTGATCGCGAGGAACGGAGCGAGGAACCCGAAGCCTTGCTGCCCCCAGAGACGATTCGCCACGCGAAGCTCGTAGCCGCCGAGGCCGACGCCGCGGTCGAGGCTCTGGATGAGCGCCCCGTACGCCTCGTGCAGCCGCGCCGGCGGCTGAGTGAAGCGCAGCACCGCGCGCATCTCCTCGAGCGTCCCGCCGGCCGCGCCGGCGGAGGTCATGGCCAGCGCCGTCGAGACGCTGAAGGGCGAGAAGAACACGTTGCCCTGTCCCATCCGGAGCCGCGAGTACAGATCGAGCGCGAACTGCGTGTTCGCCGCGACCACCGTGTCGGCCGCGCCCTGCAGGCTCACAGGGAGCTTCCGCACCTCGAACGGATTCGCCGGTGGCTCCGTTGGCGTTGAGGCGCAGGCGGCGAGAAGCGCTGCCGCCGCGAACGACGCTGCGAATCGAAGGATCTTGTCCATCGGGCACCTCCTGTCGGCCGCCCCGCGGCGCTAGCTCGGCAGCACTTCCTGCCTGCCCGCCGGCGGAATGACGCCCTCGGCGGCGGCGGTCTCCGCCGGCTCGAGCGCAATGGCCGGGATCTTGTCCACCTGATCCACGAACTCGAACTTTAGCCCCTCTCGCGCCCCCACCGGCACGTCCTCGAGGTCCTTCCGGTTCCGCTCCGGGAGGATCACCGTCTTGATGCCCGCGCGACGCGCGGCGAGCGCCTTCTCCTTCACGCCGCCTATCGGCAGCACGAGGCCCCGCAGGCTGATCTCGCCGGTCATCGCGATATCGCTGCGGACGCGCTGTCCGCGCATCAGCGAGAGCAGCGCCGTGAACATCGTGATCCCCGCGCTCGGCCCGTCCTTCGGGGTCGCGCCCGCCGGCACATGGATGTGGATGTCCACATCGCGAAACGCATCCGACGGGACACCGAAGTCCGCAGCCCGCGAGCGGATGTACGAATACGCCGCCTGCGCGCTCTCCTTCATGACGTCGCCGAGCTGCCCTGTGAGCGTCAGGTTCCCCTTCCCGGGCATGCGGGTCGCCTCGACAAACAGGATGTCGCCCCCGGAAGGCGTCACGGCGAGCCCCGTCGCGACGCCGGCCACCTTCGTCCGCTCGGCCACCTCCGCATAGAAACGAAGCGCGCCAAGGTAGCCGTGCAGATCGGTCGGCTGCACCGTGACCGTCCCCGTGGTCAAGCCCTCGACAACCTTCGCCGCCACCGCGCGGCAGATCGTGGCGATCTCGCGCTCGAGGTTTCGCACCCCCGCCTCGCGCGTGTACTCGCGAATGACCTGCGAGATCGTCGCGTCCGGCAGCTGGAGGTGCTCGCCGGTCAAGCCGTGCTGCTCGATCTGCCGGGGCAGCAGGAAGCGCCGCGCGATATGAAGCTTGTCCTCCTCGGTGTAGCCGGGCAGCTCGATGATCTCCATCCGGTCGCGTAGCGCCGGCGGAATCGCCTCGAGCACGTTCGCAGTGCCGATGAACAGCACCTCACGGAGATCGAAGGGGACATCGAGGTAGTGATCCACGAAGGAGAAGTTCTGCTCCGGGTCGAGCACCTCCAGAAGCGCCGCCGACGGATCGCCGTGGAAGCTCGCCGAGAGCTTGTCCACCTCGTCCAGCATGAAGACCGGGTTGCGGCTGCCGGCCTTGCGGATGCCCTGGACGATCCGCCCCGGAAGCGCGCCGATGTAAGTGCGCCGGTGGCCGCGGATCTCGGCCTCGTCGTGCACGCCGCCGAGGCTCATCCGCACGAACTTCCGCCCCAGCGCGCGGGCGATGCTCATCCCGAGCGATGTCTTGCCGACGCCGGGCGGCCCCGAGAAGCAGAGGATCGGGCCCCGCATGTCGTTTCGGAGCTGGCGCACCGCGAGGAACTCGAGGATGCGCCGCTTGACCTTCTCGAGATCGTGATGATCGGCATCGAGGGTCTCGCGCGCCTTCTTGAGGTCGAGGACATCCTCGGTCCTCACCGACCACGGAAGCTCAACGAGCCAGTCGAGGTAGGTCCGCACCATCGAGTGCTCCGCCGCGGCCGCCGGCATCCGCGCCAGCCGGTCCAGCTCCTTGAGGGCCGTCTTCTCGACCTCCTCGGGCATCTTCGACTTCTGTATCTTCTCCCGCAGCGTGGCGATCTCCTCCTCCTCGCCCTCGCCGAGTTCCTTCTGGATCGCCTTCAACTGCTCTCGCAGGTAGTACTCGCGCTGCGTCTTGTCCACCGACGCCTTGATCTCGGTGCCGATGCGCCGGGAAATCTCGAGCACTTCGACCTGCCGGGACAGAAGCTCCCCCACCCTCTGATAGCGCTCGACCACATCGAACGTGTCGAGGATCTCCTGCTTCTTCACTACAGGCACATCGAGATTCGACGCCACCACGTCCACGAGCAATCGCGCATCGGTGAGGCCCCGCACCATCGTCCCGGCCTCTTCCGGCGCGCTCGGCAAGAGATCGAGCGCCCGGAGCGCCAGCTCGCGGAGATGGTGGACGCGCGCCTCCATCTCCGGCGTTTCCGGGACCCGCTCCTCGACCACCTCGACATGCGCCCGCAAGAACGGCTTCGTCGCGATGACCTCGATGATGCGGATGCGCTGGAGCCCCTGCACGACGACGTGCCGGCTGCCGTCGGGAAGTGTTATCACGCGCACGAGTGAAGCGAGGATCCCGACCGGGTAGATATCGTCAACACCCGGCTCCTCGACCTTCGGATCGCGCTGGCAGACGATGCCGACGGGCTTGTCGCCGCCCGACACGGCCTCGACGAGCGCGAGCGACTGAGGCCGCCCCACCGAAAGCGGCACGACCGTGCCGGGAAAGACCACGGAGTTGCGCAGAGTGAAAAGCGGGACCGTCTCGCGCCGGCCGCGCCCCGGGGGCGCGCTCTGGGGTCCCTTCCG
>JAGVPR010000251.1 GCA_020052115.1 Candidatus Eiseniibacteriota bacterium | reverse complement strand
GCATGCCGATGCGGCAGGCCGCCTATGTCGAACCTGTGGCCGCGGCCCTGGGTGTGCTCCGGAGCGGGTTCGGGCCCGAGGCCGTCGTCGTGGTGGGCGGCCGAAATCGCATCGCGGATCTGACCGTCCGCGTGCTGGCCGCCCACGGCGTCGAGCAGATTCTCCGATACGACCCGGATCACGATCCGCCGCCGGTTCCTGGCTCAGTGGATGTCGCGATCGAGTCCACGGGTGACCAGGGATTGAAATCCCTGATTGACGCACTGCGCCCGGGAGGAACTCTGGTTCTCAAGAGCCGGGCCTCCGTGACCGTCTCACTCGACCTGGCGCCGCTCGTCGCCCGCGACCTCACCGTGCGCGGGTTCAGCCACGGCTCCTTCGAGCAGGCGATCGGGTGGCTTCACGAGGGCCGTATGCAGGTGAACGACCTTTTCGCGCCGCCGAGACCGCTCGAGGACTTCGCAGCGGTCCTCGAGGCGGCTTCCGCTTCCGAGACGAAGAAGCTCTTCTTCGCGGTTGACCCGGCGGAGGCCGGATAGCCCCGCAGACGCCATCACCTCCGCCCGGTGCCGGCGCCGCGCCACGGGAGATGTCATGAGCGGTTCGGCCGCACTTCTCGCCACTCTCCCGGGGTATTCGCAGTTGCGAAGGTCCCAGCATTGGGACTGTCGCAAGTGGTCAGCCTACCGCGAGAAGCGGTTGCGGGAGACGCTGGCCGCGGCCGCCCGGATTCCTTTCTACACCGATCGGTTCGGTGCCGCGCCGCATGCGGCGAGCTTCACGGAGATTCCGGTTCTCCGACGCTCCGATGTCGGCGGACTGGCCGCGAGCGTTCGCGGACTCCACTCGCCGGAAGCGCGGCTCGAGTCAGACCTTTCGTCGGGATCCACCGGCATGCCGGCACGGTTCATATTCGACCGCTCGCATCAACGAGGTCGGTTCGCGGCGCGGGCGCGCTATCTCCTCGAGAGCGGCTGGACGCCGCTGCATCGAAGTGCGTGGGTCATCTACTTGCCGAATGGAACTCCGGACGCGCGCATCGTGGGGCACCGGCTCCTCCTCGGCACGCGCTTCCTCTCGGTCTTCACGGACATGGAGGAGCAGGTCGCTTGGCTTCGGCGCCTCGATCCGCACTCCCTCTACACGCTGCCTTCGAACCTCGATGCGCTCGTCGAGCAGCTGTCGCGTTCCTCGCTGCCGTCGCTCCGCTGCATCCTGACCGGGGGTGAGGTTGTCGAGGACGCGCTCCGCCGAAAGGTCCGAAGCGTCTTCGGGCTCGAGATCGCGGACAACTACGGAACGACGGAGGCTTTCCTTGCTTGGCGCTGCCCGCGCGGGAGATACCATGTGAACGCCGAGCATGTCCTGGTCGAAATCGTGGACGAAGACGGGGCCCCGGCCCGTCCAGGCCAACTCGGTCGCGTGCTGGTTACGACGCTTCAGAACCGACTGATGCCCCTCGTGCGTTATGAGATCGGGGACTATGCGGAGCCGTCGGAGGACGGATGCTGCTGCGGGAGGACTCTTCCGGTGATCGGCCACATCGCAGGCCGTGCCGTCCAGTTATTCCGCTTCGCCGACGGCCGCCTCGTTTCTCCCTGGGATCTCATGGTTCGCGTCCGTTCAGACGGGGCCTTCCGCCAGTTTCAGATCGTGCAGAGGACATTCGATCAGTTCGTGTTCCGCCATGTCTCCGACGCGCCTCTCCCCGCGGAGGAGCGTGACCGCCTGGCGCGCGAGTTCGCCACCGTGCTGCGGGCCGAGGTTCGGGTGGACTTTGAACGGGTCGAGGCGATTCCGCGCACGCCGACGGGGAAGTACATGACCGTTCTCTCGGACCTGTCCGGAACGGTCGCCCCGGGATCTACCTAGGAGAGGAAGGGCATGGAGAACCGGCTGGATCTCACCGATGCCGAGACTCGAGCTCTCGGCAACGCGGCCGTGGAGTGGATGGCGGAATACTATCGGACCCTGCGGGAGCGGCGCATCATGCCCGACACGACGTCCGCCGCCATCCGAGAGCTGATCGAGGAGCCCTTGCCGCAATCAGGCACTGAGGCCGGCCGCCTGCTCGAGATTCTCCAATCCACGATTGCCCGGCTCAGCCGCCACAATGGGCATCCGCGCATGTTCGGCTACGTCGCGTCGCCCGGTGCGGCCCTCACGGCCATCGGTGACATGTTCGCCTCCACTCTCAACGCCAATGTCACGTCCTGGCGCTCGGCGCCTGCGCCGACCGAGATCGAGCATGTGGCGATCAACTGGATCAAGGAGATCCTCGGGTATCCGAAGGACGCTGCCGGCTTGTTCGTCAGCGGCGGCTCGCTCGCCAACTTCGCCGCTCTGGCCGCGGCACGGAGCTTCAAGGCTCCCGGCGTCATCGCGACCGGAATGGACGGTCACCGGCGCCTGCGCGTCTACGTCTCCGAAGAAGGGCATTTCTCGATCGCGAAGGCCGCGGGGCTTCTGGGCATCGGCCAGGCGAACGTGCAGGCGGTTCGAACGGACGCCCGGTTCCGGATTGACCTCGCGGAACTCGAGCGGTGCGTGGAGAAGGATCTTACCGCGGGCTACGTGCCGGCATGCGTAGTGGCCACCGCGGGCAGCGTCAACACGGGCGCCTTCGACCCGTTGGAGGAGTTGGCCGGCTTCGCCGAGCGGCATGAGCTGTGGCTGCACGTGGACGGCGCCTACGGCGGGTTCGCCGCGCTGGCCCCCTCTGCAGCCCACTTCTTTCAGGGGATCGGGGAAGCCGACTCGGTCGCGCTCGACCCGCACAAGTGGCTTTTTCTCCCTGTGAGCTGCGGTTGCGTGCTGTATCGCGACGCGGACGCGGCACGTCGGACCTTCGGGCACGATGCCGACTACACGCGACCGGTCGGGCTCGAGGCCGAGGAGGCTTTCGCCTTCTGGAATTTTGGCCCGGAGCTTTCGAGGAGGTTTCGCGCGCTGAACGTCTGGCTGCTCATCAAGTACGCCGGCGTTCGGGCGCTCGCCGAGGCCGTCGAACACAACATGGCGTGCGCGAGGTATTTCGAGGAGATGGTGCGCGCGAGCACCGACTTCCAGATGCTCGCCCCTGTCACGCTCTCGATCTTCTGTTTCCGATACGCGCCGAAGGGGTTCACGGGCGACCTCGACGCGTTGAACGAGCGCATCCTGGTCGAGCTGCATCGCGCCGGCCACAGTTACGTGTCGAACACGCGATTGCGAGGCCGGTTCGCCCTTCGAGGCTGCGTGCTCAACCACCGGACGATCGAGCAGGACATGGAGATTCTGCTCGAGGACTTGCGCCAGGCGGCGCATCGGGCGCTCGCGCTCGACGGCGAGGGACATCCGCTGCCGGCGGGGAGTTGAATGCGGGGTGCCCGCGCGCCGGATCGGCCAGCTCGTACCGAATGGTCGTTGACGGGTTGAACGGATTCGGGCTGTTCTGCAGCGCCGCAACGATGAGACGTGATATCGCGGGCGCCGCCGGATTCGAGATGTCCACGACGTGGAGCGATGCTCCATCGGGGTACTCATTCGCGGAGAAGTCAGGCGAACACCATCACGATTCAACCTGTGAGATCGGGGCCGCCGTGTGCTCGATCTGCGGTGTCCTCGAGGAGACTTCCAGGTTTGTGCCCCTACCGGGAGCACAAACAGAAACCCGCTCGAAGCAGACCCTCGAGCGGGTTTCTTCCGGCTGGCGGTATCAGCTTTGATGCACCGACCTGGCGTTTGAGAGTGATGCCATTTTACTCCAGCCGAGCAAGGTCATTCTGCGAGGTTTGGCCGGCTAACGGTAGATCGACTTTATCGATCCCCAGGTCCCCTCTTGAACCGGAAGCGGTCCACAGCTGGTGTACACAGTGCAGCTCAGAATGATGCCGGCGACTGCACAACCAGCATCTCTCTGATAGACCTCGAGATGGTTGAGCCCACCGTTCAGGGGAACATTGTAGGCGATCGCCGTCGTCGGTGTCAGGCGGTTGCCGCCCGTGAAGGCTGGGCCGAGAGATATCCCGTTGACGTAGACGCCGCCCGGGTTCGGACCAGGAAAGCTCAGAGGGTCTCCCAGGAAATCGTCGACCTCCCAACAAACCTCGACGCTGTCAGCAACCGTGCATCGGGAGTCGAAGCCGGCGCAGTACAGCACGGAGACCGAGGCTCCATAGCAAGTTGCGTCAACTGCTGAGGCGATCCATCGGGCACTGGGATCGCACGGCAGATCAGGGGCCCATAGCGGGTAGGCTGTGGCGACCACCGCCGGCGGTCCGGAACACGCATGATCGAAGTCGGAGGGCCCGAAAGGCGCTGATAGGATGGGTTGTCCGCACTGGGTCTGCGGTGCAGAGTAGCGGAAACTGTCGTCAAGTCCTGGGCAGACGCCGGGAACGCCGGCAACCTGTCCGGTCCTGATCGTAATGATATCGCCTCGGGCCGATGTTGCTTGGAGAAGCAGCGGCAGAACAACCCAGAGGAAGCGGGATGCACGCATGGGCAGATCTCCTTTGGTCGTAATGTTCACTTCGGCGTAGTCGCGGTAGACGGTGCGCCCATCTGGGGTCCGGGCAATGGAGCTTTCCACTGCCTCAATCATCATCCAGGGAATGTGGAGCCGCGTCTACTCAAGTAAGGAAAGAATCTCAGGGTCAAATGGCTCGACCCGTCACAACCGCCGGACGGCCTTCGGCTACCGAGACCTGGCGTAGTCGACCATCCCCTGAAAATCCACGACGACCGCCGGCTCATTTCCCACTACCCAAGCGTCGTGACCTGATGGGAGGAGCGACAGGTCACCTGGGCGACAATCAAACTCGCTTCCATCGTCCATCCGAACCCGTAGCACCCCCGACACGTGATACTGGAAGTGCGGAGCTTCGCAGCTCTTTGTCTTGGCGATCGGTTGAATCGACGTCGCCCATCTCCACCCGGGCTCAAAGACAGCCCGGCCGATGGTTGCGCTTCCGATCTTGATGAGTTCCACTCGTCCCTTCGGAAACTCCCGAACCTCGTCAGGCGTCCCGAAATGCTTCAGTTCCACCTTATCCATTGTGCACCTCCAGTGTCCCGATAGGCGTCTACTCGCACGGTGAAACACTCGGCCGATCGCCCTCTTTAGAGCGTCTTGAGTTTGTGGAGATTCACCAATTCCCAATCCGGCCCCGCTGCCAAGTCGCCGAACGCCTGCCAGTTCACAGACTGCTGGCCCTGGGATCCAAGGCAAACAGGTGCGTTTAGCTTTTTCTCCGGCGAGGGAGTTTCGGCCTCGCCGGCGCGCCCGATCAGGCGGTTGGGTTCGCTCACCAGAACGGACGGTTCATGAATGCGGCCCTACCGATCCACCGCGAAACGGCTCAAGTCTGACTCGCGGGGCGGACGACCTACGAGAGTTGCGCGAGCACCGAGGAGACTCATCCGTTCCAGTCAAACGGAGGCCGGACATCTTCGACGGCGTGCGCAGTCCAGCATGCTCTCGGCGCGCCACTCACCGACGCGTCTTTTCTCGAGGCGATGCTTCGGGACCTGGAGCCTAGCGGCGGAAACGTTGAGGTATTGAATCTAGGCGCGACAGCGGCCGCGAGCTTCCCCGTCCTCTGCATCCTCGAAGAAGTCCTCGAACTCGATCCCGATCTCGTGGTCGTGATGGTGGGCAGCAATGAGTTCTATGGGGCATACGGCATGGTTTCGTTGCCCGCCATGGTCAGAAGTCCGACAGGCATGAGGCTCCTGCGCTGGGCGCGCAGCTTCGGCCTGTGGCACATTCCCTTCTGGAGCGCGGCATTCGGCCGCACGGCACGCTCATGGAGCGCATGGCCGGCGGCCACGCGATCCAAGAGGATGACGAGATCCGTCGATCGGCCACGAAGAGTTTTCAGGCTCACCTGACCGCGATCGTCCGACGGAGCGCCGCGCGGAACGTACCGGTCGTCGTGTGCACGGTACCGACGAACGAGCGGGGGCTGGCACCCATCGGCCCGGACGTCGAGACACTCCTGCCGGCGGGAGAACGGCAGGTTCTTCAGGCGAAGCTGGCGCGCGCGGAAGAGCTGCTTTCCTCCGAGCCACAGATGTCCGCCGAGCTCTCGCGTGAAGTGGTCGGACTCCAATCCACGCACGCCCGCGTCCACCTCATGCTCGCAGCCGCCGCCTCGACCCGCCTGGGACGACACGTCGAGGCGCTTCCGGAATACATCCGCGCCCGCACCCTCGCCAGAGCACTCTCGTCGACGCCCCCGTTCCGCTCGATACATCGCGCGGAATTGGGGAAGCTGCTCGACTGGGAGACCTACGCGAGACAATTGGGCCGAAGCGTCTATACCGATTACGAAGCAGCGAACTATGTGCGGGCGCTCTTCCGCACCGAGATGATGAAACGAAACAACGAGGCGATCTACCGCCGCTCCGAGACCCGTTGCGAGGAACTGCTCGCCGGCATGAGCGAACTTGACCGCACGGCGGTCGAGCGCTGGCGCGATCCCAGCCTGCATGGAGCCACGGATCAGCCGCTGGAATTCGTCATCGGCCTGTACCGAATGCGAGCCGGAGACTATGAGACCGCGGCCCGGCTGTTTCGCGTTGCACGGGCTTCAGTCGCCCCCGTGTCCCTCTGGCGTCTGGAACTCACTTGGCATTTGCTCGCGTGCAATCGGCACCTGCACGCAGGTTCTTGAACCAAATCGACGGCAGCATGCAGGAACGGTGATCCGGAACCCAAAGGGGTGATGCTCACGCCCGCTGTCCTTCCCGAAGACCGCAGCCGCCGGATCTCCTCCTGCTCCCCCGTCAACCGGCTCTTCCCCCCGAACGCCCCCGGATCTTCCTCGTACTTCTTCTTCCAGCTGTGCAGCAGGCTCTCGCCCACGCCCAGATCCCGTGCCGCCTGCGCCACGCTGACTCCCCGACCCACGATCAGCTTCACTGCCTCGAGCTTGAACTCGTCACTGTAGACCGTCTTCTTCGTGCCATCTCACACCCCCTTGACTGGAAGAGTATCCTCCAGATCCGAGGTGTCCATCAAACGGGGGGAAGTGCCTTGAGCATCATTGCTGAGGAAGGAGCTGTAGCATGCGTAAGATCTCTGCAGCTGCGATTGTGCTCGTGCTCGTGATGGTTGCGGGGCAGGTCAGCGCCCAGACGCCGTGGTCGCTCCTTCTTGCGGATCCGATCCAGTCCGGGTCGCCGGGGTCGATGCTGACGTTCCATGGGACGGTCGACAACTACACGGGGCAGGATCTGAACGGGATCTTCTTGCTCGCGTTCAATCTGAACTCGGAAGGACACTTCGGTCTTCCGACGCTCTATGGCGACAGCGGCTTCGCCTCCGAGTTCGTGACGTGGCTCCCGGCGTCGGGCTCATTGCCCGCGTACGGGCATTACGAGGGTCCGCTGTTCAAGCTGACCTGGCTTGACGCCGCACCGGTCGGATTCTGGCAGAACGGACAGCTCATCGGAAGCTTCGGAGGCTTTCAGCCCTCGCGCAATTGGCAGGCCAGCGTCAGCGCTCCGCCGGTGTCCGAACCGGGCAGCCTGGCGCTTCTCGTCTGTGGCCTGATCGGGCTCCCGCTGCTCCGAAGACGCCGTTAGAGTCGGACCGACTTCGATTTCGCGGGGGCGAGGCTGAACCGGTCACGCGCGGTGTGCGACCCGGCACCGTAGCCACCACGGCCCGGTTGGTACGTCCTCGCTCGGTCCCGGCGCCTGTCCGTCCCGAAAACTCGATTACTTCGATCGGGCGTGACTCCGGCGACCCGCGATCGGAAGGGCGAGAGTTGCCGGGTGCCGAACAGGCCTGGGAATGGGATCGGAGGCTGCGGGCACGTCGCGCAGGAAGCAGGGGTCGGAACAGATCGCTCACGGCTTCGATCACTCGGGCGTGGGTGTTAGGGGGAAGCGCAATTGACCGCGACCCCCCCCCAGCGGTATGGTCGCGGCGCCGAAGACGAGACGCTTCTTGAACACCTCGCCGCCGAGGCTGCTCCTCTCCCGGCCAAGTCGTGACCGCACACGTCTTATTGAGGACGAGGCTCATGTTCGGAGTTGAAGGCCCGGCGTTTTGGATCGGATTCCTCGCGCTCATCATCGCTCTGCTGCTATTCGACTTGCTTTGGTTCCACCGCAAGCCGCACACGATTGGCCCGAGAGAGGCGCTGGGGTGGGTCTGCTTCTGGGTGGCGCTGGCGGGCGCGTTCTGTGGTTTCGTCTATCTCGAGTTCGGAACGAGCAAGGCGCTGGAGTTCGCCACCGGATACCTCGTGGAGTTGGCGCTCAGCCTCGACAACGTCTTCGTTTTCATTGTCATCTTCCGATATTTCAAGGTTCCGGCGCAGTATCAACACCGCGTCCTCTTCTACGGTATCCTCGGCGCGATCATTCTGCGCGGCATCTTCATTCTCGTCGGTGCCGCGCTCCTCAACCGCTTCCACTGGCTGCTCTATGTGTTCGGAGCGTTCCTTGTCTTCACCGCGATCAAGTTGCTGTTACAGAAGGATGAGGGAGTGCATCCGGAGCACAACCCGGTACTGAAGTGGCTGCGGAGAGCGATTCCGATCACGCACGAGTATCACGGTCAGAGGTTCTTTCTGAAGAGTGAAAGAGGGCTGTCGGCCACTCCCTTGCTCGCGGTGCTGGTCCTCGTCGAGAGCACCGATGTCGTCTTCGCGCTCGACTCGATCCCCGCCATCTTCGGCATCACTCGCGATCCCTTCATCGTGTACACGTCCAACATCTTCGCCATCCTCGGCCTGCGCGCGCTCTACATGCTGCTGGCCAGGATCATGGACAAGTTCCACTACCTCAAGTACGGCCTGGGCGCCGTGCTTCTGTTCATCGGGGTGAAGATGCTGATCGCCGGGATGGTGCACATCCCCGTCGTGATGTCGCTCGCGGTGGTCGCGCTGCTGCTGGGCGGGTCAATAGTAATTTCCTTCCTGCACCCGGTCGCGCCGAAGATCCCGAAGGACTGACAGCCCCGGGATCGCCGGATGCTTCGCTTCTTGAGCGAACGGGATCGTGGAAAGAGCCTGCGGGCGAGATGTGAAGAACGCGCACGCCCCGCCTGCTGCACTCTCCGACCCACTGCAAACCTACGCCTCCTTCCCCCGCGCCTCGAATAGCGGCGAGCGCATCCACCTGAGCTTGTGCATGGTCCACCTCACGAGCACGCCCAGGGTCGCGAGCCCGTACGTCATGCTCCGGCGGAAGTTGATGCTGCTCGCTTCCTTCATGTACCGAACGGGAACCGGGATGTCGCCGATCCGGAATCCGAAATGGACCGCCTGTACGAGGAACTGGCTGTCGAAGACGAAGTCGTCGCTGTTGCGCTCCCAGGGGATCGTCTCGAGAACCTCCCGGCGATAGCCGCGCATCCCGGAGTGGCACTCTCCGAGGTTCTGCCCCATCCAGAGGTTCTCGACGATGGTTAGGACGCGGTTGGCGAAGTACTTGTAGACCGGCATCCCGCCCTCGAGCGCCTCGCGCCGCGTGCGGATGCGGTTGCCGAGCATGACATCGCAGTGATGCGTGCGGAGCAGCCCCACGAGAAACGGCACGAGGCGAGAGTCGTACTGGTAGTCGGGGTGGATCATGATGACGACGTCCGCACCGCGCTCGAGAGCCGTCCGGTAGCACGTCTTCTGGTTGCCGCCGTAGCCGAGGTTGCGCTCGTGCTCGATCACGGTCAACCCGAGGCGGCGCGCGAGTGCGACCGTCCCGTCCCGGCTGCAGTCGTCCACGAGGATGATCTCGTCCACGCTGCCCGGAGGGATGTCGGCCAGCGTCGCCTCCAGCGTGGATTCCGCGTTGTACGCGGGCATGACGACAATCGCCTTCCCCGCACCGCCGGAACCGGGCAGCAGGCTGTGTGCGCCCCGTGTTCCGGCGGCCGCCCCTCGCTCCGGCCCGCCCATGCCCATGCGCTCCGCGTCCGTCATGATCCGCAACATGATATACTGGCGCCTTTCGAGGCGGAAGGCCTCATTGCTCTGGCCTGGATCACCGATGAACCGACCTGCTTCAGCGAACGACCGGCCCGCGGCTTCCGCGGCCGACCGCTCCCGTGCAGGCGCCATCGGGCTGGCGCTCGTGCTCGTGGTCGGGCTGGGCCTTCGCCTCCACGCGGTGACGGCGGAGCTCTGGCCCGACTCTCTCGTCTACGCGCAGAACGCCTTCAACATCGCTCAAGGCCGCTTCGACCTCCGCGATGACTCATGGTTCGCGCACCGCTTCCCTGTCTTCATCCCCGTCGCACTCTCCTACGCGTTCCTGGGGGTCGGCACGCTCTCGACCTACCTCTGGCCGATTCTCCTCTCGGCTGCGGAACTGGCGCTCACGATCTGGTTGGGCGTCCGCTGGTTCGGCTTCGGCACGGGCGTCGCGGCCGGGGCGATCCTCGCCTTCTTCCCTCTCGACGTCATGCAAGCGGGGTTCCTGCTGCCGGACGGACCCATGGCCGCGCTCCTCACGGCCTCGGCGGCGCTCTGGATCCTGACGAAGGCCGCGAGCGGGAATCGATCGCGCGTCCTGCTCTTCCTCTCGGGACTCTGCATCGCGGCGGCGACCGTGACGCGGACCTATGCCGCGTTGCTGGCCGTTTTCTTCATCGGAGACACGATCGCGCGCCACCGCCGGCGGAGCGACCTTCTCTGGGCGGCGTTCGGCGCCCTGGCTCTTTCGTTGCCGCTCGCCGCGCTCTATCAGATGGAGGCTGGAGACGCCCTCTATCCGCTTCGGGTCGTCGCGGCAGCATACGGATCGGTGCTTGCACCGGAGCCTGCAGCTCTCATCTACTACCCGAGCCACTTCTGGCACCCGGAGGCCGACCTCGGCCTGTATCCGTGGGTGTTCGCCGCGGCGATCCTGTTCTCACTGCTCCGCCCCGAACGCCGCCGGCTTCTCCTTCTGCTCTGGGCGATCCCATTCATCCTCTATCTCGAGTTCGGCACGATGAGCTTGAGCACGTTCGCCCCCGTGTTCAAGCGGGCGCGTTTCCTGACCGTGATCGGGCCGCCGCTTTCGCTTCTCGCGGCGTCGGCGCTCGCGGAGACGCTCGGCTCCGTGCGGCGGCGCGGGCCGAGGACGCTGCGGAGGACGCTTCTGATCTCGGCGCTCGGGGTGTTTGCACTGGCCGTGAGCGGGGATTCCCTCTTCGTCCTCCACCGCAACCGCGTCCGAAGGAGCGCCGCCGGTGGGCAGAAGGAGGCGGCGGTCACTCTCCTTCGCGTGCGGCCGGAAGCGCCGATCGTCGTAGGAGACTGGCTAACGGCGTGCCGCCTCGCCTACTACTTCGGCTTCGAAGAGGGCTCGGATTTCTATCACGGAGCGGATGACGGCACGCGGATGGGACACCCCGGGGATTTCGGCGATTCGCGCATCCACTACTTGGCGTGGTACCAGCGGACCGAGGACGTCCCTGCAGGGTTCATCGTGCTCGACGAGGCCGCACCGGCAAGCGTGCGGAGCGCCGACGCGGCAGTTCCGGACGGCTCGAACCGGGCGGGGGAGATCCCCGCCTACGGCTCCCACCCGCCCGATTCGTGGAAGCTCGTGCGCCGGCTCGGGAGTTGGAGGCTCTTTCTCAATCAGCCGGGGCCGTCGCCCAGCCCTGACGGTCACCGTCCGGAGAGCCTCCGGTCTGAAGGCTGAACCCGTACTCCGCGAATATCCGTAGCCTTGTGCGCGAGCGAATCTGCCTCGTCGCTCTCCCCGTACTCGGTGGCGTGCAACACGACCATCGGCTCTACTTCCCGAAGAAGTCCTTCGCGAACTGCTGCGTGAGCTGGCGGCCGAGGTCGCCGATCGCGTCGGTGATCGGGATCTCCTTCGGGCAGACCTGCACGCAGTTCTGCGCGTTCCCGCAGTCGCCGAGCCCGCCGGGGCCCATGATCGCGTGGAGACGGGCCTCCTGGTGCATGGCGCTCGCCGGGTGCATGCTGTGCAGCTCGACCTGCGTCATCGGTGCCGGGCCGATGAAGGCGCGGCCGGCGCCGTACTGCGGGCACGCCTCCATGCAGCAGCCGCACGTCATGCAGCGGGAAAACTCATAGGCCCGCCCCTGGACGCTCGGGTTGAGCCGCGGCCCGGGGCCGAGGTCGTGCGTGCCGTCAATCGGCACCCATGCGCGCACGCGAATGAGGGCGTCGAACATCCGCTGCCGGTCCACCACGAGATCGCGAACGAGCGGGAACTTGGTGAGCGGCTTCAACTCGATCGGCTGATCGAGCTGCTCCAGGAGGGCGGAGCACGACTGGCGCGGCCGCCCGTTGATGAGCATCGTGCAGGCGCCGCACACCTCCTCGAGGCAGTTGCAATCCCAGGCGACCGGCGTGGTCGTCTTGCCGTCCTTCGTCACCGGGTTTTTCTGGATGTCCTGGAGGCAGGTGATCACGTTCATGCGCGGCCGGAAGGCAACGGTGAACGTCTCCCAGCGCTTGGGCGCGTTCGGCCCCTCCTGGCGCAGGATCCTCAGCTCGACCATCTTCGACATCGCGGCATCCTTTCGGCTCGTGCCTCGCTCCCCGCTAGTCGTACTTGCGCGCCACCGGCGAGATCAGGGAGGTGTCCACCTTGTCGTACGTGAACTGCGGTCCATCCTTCGACCAGGTGGTGATCGTCGTCTTCAGCCAGTTCGCGTCGTCGCGCTGCGGCTTCTCCGGCTTGTAGTGCGATCCGCGGCTCTCGTCGCGGTGCAGCGCGCCCAGGACGACGACGCGGGCCAGTTCCATCATGTTCCAGAGCTGGTTGACGAACGGCACGGGCATGTTGCCCCAGCCGGCGGTGTCCAGGGTGTTGATGTCCCGCCAGCGCTTCATCATCTCCAGGATGCGGTCGTCGGTCTCCTTGAGCGTCTTGTTTTCTCGGACGATGGTGGCGTTCGCATTCATCGTCTCGCCCAAGTCCCGCGCGAGGATGTACGGATTCTCCTTGCCGCTCATCTTACGGATTCGCTCGAACCGCTCGCGCCAGTGTCTCTCGGCTTCGTCGAAGATCCCGGACGGGAGATCGGCGGAAAGCCCCTTCAGGCCCTTCGCGTAGCTCGCGCCGGCGGGCCCGCCGAGTATGCCGGCGTACACGCAGGAGAGGAGCGAGTTCGCGCCCAGGCGGTTTCCGCCGTGGTATTCGTAATCGCACTCGCCGACGGCGAAGAGACCCGGGATGTTCGTCTGGTGGTTGCGCGGGCTGCCGACCTTCGGGAAGCCGTCCGTGCCCGCCTCGTAGTCAATCCAAAGTCCGCCCATCGAATAGTGGACGGCCGGAGCGATCCTCATCGGCACCTCGCGCGGGTCGTCCCCGACGAACTTCTCGTAGATCTCGAGCACGCCGCCGAGCTTGCGATCGAGAGTCTCCGCCGGGATGTGCGTCACGTCGAGGTAGACGACGAGCTTGCCGTCCACCCCGAGCCCCTTGTTCACGCAGAGGTCGTGGATCTCACGGCTCGCGATGTCGCGCGGCACGAGGTTTCCGTAGCGCGGGTATTTCTCCTCGAAGAAGTACAGACGGTCCGCATCGGGGATCTCGCGCGGCGGCCGCGCGTCGCCCTTCTTGCGCGGCACCCAGCAGCGCCCCCCCTCGCCGCGAACCGATTCGGAGATGAGCCGGAGCTTGTCCTCGCCGGGGATCGCGGTGGGGTGGACCTGAATGAACTCGCCGTTGGCGTACTTCGCGCCCTGGATGTAGGCGGCGGCGGCCGCGGAACCCGTGTTGACGACCGAGTTCGTCGTGCGGCCGAAGAGCATTCCCGGCCCGCCGGTGGCGAGGAAGGTGCCGTCGCCTCGGAACGCCTGGACGGCCATCGTGCGCAGGTCGAGGGCGACGATGCCGCGGCAGACCCCTTCGGCGTCGCGGATGGACCCCAGGTATTCCGAGTATTCGAACTTCCGTACCAAGCCCTCGGCCTCGTAGCGGCGCACCTGCTCGTCGAGCGCGTAGAGCATCTGCTGGCCGGTCGTCGCGCCCGCGAATGCGGTCCGGCTGAAGAGCGTCCCGCCGAAACGCCGGAAATCGAGATTCCCCTCGGGCGTGCGGTTGAACGTCACCCCCATGCGGTCGAGCAGGTAGATGATCCCCGGCGCGGCATAGCACATGCCCTTCACCAGCGGCTGGTTCGCGAGGAAGTCGCCGCCCTTCACCGAGTCCACGAAGTGCAGTTCGGGGGAGTCGTTCTCGCCCTTGATGTTGACAGCGCCGTTGATGCCGCCCTGGGCGCACACCGAGTGCGAGCGTTTGACCGGGGTCACCGAGAACAAATCCACCCGGTGGCCCGCTTCGCAGAGCTTGATGGTCGTCATGAGTCCGGCGAGGCCGCCGCCGACGACGATGAACCTGGGTTCGCTCATCTCTGTCTTTCTCCCGTTCATGCTACGGCAGTCCCGGCGTTCGGGCCCGCGGGCGGAATGCAGGCCCGGATGCCGAAGGGACACAGGCGCGTCGCGGCGGAGGATAGAGGACGGAGAGGAGGAAGAGACCCCGACCGCCGCCCTTCAAGTGCCGCTCGACCCGTGCTCTTCCGCGCCGGAAGCGATCTTACGCGGACCGCCTTGCGCTGTCAACGAGACCCCCGGCTCCCTTGACGGACCGAGCGGGGAGGGGCATGATCGCCACGGGAACATCAAGGAGGCGGGCATGATCGTCGCCGTGACGGAGGACCTGATCCTGCGCGCGCGCCTGGAGGCGGCGACGGCGCACGGACAGATGAAGGTGACCGACAACCTCGCGGAGGCCGCCCGCCTTGTCGGGGAGGCCAAGCTCTTGCTCGTGGATCTCGAGTACGGCGCCGCCGAGATCGGAGTTCTCCTCTCGGTCGTGCGGCGCCTTCACAGCAGGCCGTACACGATCGGCTGGGTCACTCACGTGCGATGGAAGGAGACCGAGCCGCTCCATCGCCTCTGCGATCGTGTCTTGACGCGCCGCGATTTCGTCGCGGAACTCCCTTCGATCCTCTCACCCGAAACGCCGGCTTCGTAGGTGCCCATGCGACACATGAGGGTAGCTCTCGTGCTGGCGTTCCTCCTGGCCGTCTCCACTGGCCCGCTCGAAGCCCAGTGGCCCCCCTGGCTGAAGAAGACCCCGTCGCGCCCGCCGCATTATCCCGAGATCGCCGTCACTGCGGAGTGGCTCGCCGCTCACGCTTCGCAGCCGGGGTTCGTCGTTCTCGACGCGCGCGGGCCGTCCTCGTACCTCGCAGGGCACGTGCCCTCCGCGATCTCGCTGCCGGCGGATTCGCTCGCGCCGGAAGCGGATCCGGGCGGTCTCTTCGGGCTGCGCGGCCTGAGCGGTGAGGAGCGCGTGGTGGTATGCGCCGACAGCGCCTCTATCGAGGACGGCGCCTACCTGTTCTGGTTGCTGGAGACGGCGGGCGCGCGCGACGTGCGTTTCCTCGACGGGGGATTCGAGAGCTGGTTGCGCTCGGGGCGCCCGGCCGAGACCATTTCGGCGGCGCGGGAGAGCGCGCGCTGGACCGAACGTCCGGATGCGAGCCGCAGGGCGACGAAGGAGCAGGTGACCGCCGCCTATGGGCTGCCGGGCATGGAGATCGTTGACGCCCGGGGGGAGCAGGAGTGGGAGGGTGGGCCCGCGGGAGCGAAGGCGAGCGCCGGGCACATCCCGCACAGCCTCCCTTACGACTTCCGGCAGATGATCCTCGCGGACGGGACGTTTCGCGCGCCTTCAGAGATGCGGGCGATGTTTTCCCGGCTCGGGCCACGGCCCTCCGATCTCGTTGACATTGACGGGAGGTTCATCGTGCACGGACGCGGACCCTCGGACGCTGGGGCGCTCGGGTATCTCGCGCTGCGCATGGCCGGGGTTGATTCGGTTCGCTACGATCCCGGCGGATGGGATGAGTGGGTCGCCGACACGACGCTTCCGGTGGTGCGCATTCCGAGGGCCGAGGAGCTTCAGGATCGCCTGCGATCCGAGCCCTTCCGCTTCGCCGCCGACAAGCCCCCGGCCGGGTTCGTGTTCTTCGACGTGAGATTCCGCCTCGACTTTCAGGCCCCCGGACACATTCCGGGCGCGGTCAACCTCGCTTCCAATGTCTTCGGCGATTCGCTAGACGTGTATCTTGCCCGCCACTGGCCGGGTGTTGACCGCGCGCGTGTCCCGATGGTCGTGTACTGCTACGGCCCTGACTGCATCCGAAGCCGTATCTGCACCACGATCGCGGCGCGCCAGGGGTTTCGCCGGCTCGAGTGGTTCCGGGGAGGCCTCGAGGAGTGGCGCGCTCTCGGGGGGGAGATCGTCGGCAGCGAACGCTGACGGGGCCCGAGAGACGGAGGCCTGAGAGCCGGCTGGGTAGCTGGAAAAGCCGCGAGGTCCCCTCGGGGTGACGCCCCGAGAAGACCTCGCGTTGCTTCGCTCCGGGATTCCGCTCTGCTGTTGTCTAGAAGATATTGCCGAAGAACCCCTTGATCCTACCCCACGTACCAATCTCAACAGGCACCGTTGTTGGCCGGATGCGGATGTTCAAGCCGATCCGGTCAACGTGGCATGTCTGGCCGGCGATCAGGATGTAGTCGCACACGCTGAGCACGCCGTCGCCGTTGTCCTGCCAGCCGTCCACGTGGGCTTGCTGCCCGTTGTTCGGATGAACCTCGGTCCAGATTTCGCACGTCGGGTCCCCACCGGTCCCCGGGTCCGTCGGCTCGAAGACGGTCTGCGAGGTTGCACAGGAGAGGAAGTAGGTCGGGCCGGCCCACTCGATGTGGAACCACTGGCCGTCGAGCTTGATCTGGTCGCAGGCGCTGATGATGCCGTCTCCGTTGTCCAGGAAATCGTCCTGATGGTGGAGGGCGCAGTAGGCCGGCCACAGCTCGTGCCACGAGGAGCAGTTCGTCGCGACGGCCCCGCTCTTCGGACCAGGCTCCATGAGATCGAGATAGATTTCCTGCGCAGAGACCACTGCGGGCAGGACGGCCGTCGCGAGAACAACGGCAGCGAGGAACACACGATGGATCATTCGTGACGAGTGAAGCATGGGAACCTCCTTCTCAAGATGCCGGCGGTTGCACCGTCGGGAGGCGGGTGCGCGTTCGCGGCACGTTGCGCGCGTTCGGACAGACGCCCAGGGCGAAGTGGGGACATTATACCGGCTAAACGTGATCAGATCAATCCTGATTATCGTCTTGGTGACACAAATCGAGACAAATCGGACTGAACGGTCCGGAACTTGCGCGAATCGTGCATCCAGGACATGCGGGATTCGCCCACCTAGAGAAGACGAGGCGTCTGTCCTCCCCGGCGAAGCGGTGCTTCCGGTCGAACCGCAGTGGTCTCCATGCGGCCCAGTCACGAAAGGCCGCAGCGCCGCGGCAGGTGCCGTTCTGGGCCGGTGGACGGCCTTCGATCCGGACCTAAAGCTCGCTTCGACGGCCGCCGATCTGGGAAGCGTCCCCTAGGAGGTCCCAAATGCCTTCCGCAGTGGAGGATGTCCGCCGCGAAGCGCTCGGCAAGCTGCTCTCCCGTGCCAAGCGGGACGTGCTGGCCGAGTGGCAGGCGCGCCGGACCGCCGACGTGCCGGCCACGCGCCGTCTCTCGAGCCAGGATCTGCGTCGTGAGGATTCGGAGCTCTTCGACTTGATGGTCGAGGCGGCGCGCACCGGGCTCACCGAGGGGCTGTCCCGCTTCGCGACGACGGTGATCGAGCGCCGGTTCCAGCACCAGTTCCTGGCGGAGGAAATCCTCGCCGAAACCACGCTGCTCCGAAGGCTGTGCGAGGAACGGATTCCGCAAGGCGATCGCCGGGCCGAGCTGGTCGGCCTCCTCTCCGACATCTTCGACGCTCATGTGCAGGAGCTCTTCCGCGTTGCGACGGAGTTCCTGCTTCTTCGAGTGGATCAAAGGACCTCGCAGCTCGAGCGTTTCTACTCGTTCAGCGAAGTGATCCTCAACACGATGGAGGACGGGGTTCTCGTCACGGATCTCCAGGGCCGCGTCGTGAAGACCAACCGCGCGGCGCAAGAGCTGCTGCGCTACGCCGAGGACGAACTTCTCGGCCTCGCGCCGCCGTACCCGTTCTGCGGGCCGTCGCAGGAGATTTGCGGCCGGTCCATCGTGGACGAGTGCCTGCGAGATGGCCGGGCTGTTCACCATGCCGAGGCGGTCTTCCAGACCCGAGACAGGCAGCCGAGGCCCTTCCACGTGACCGCCGTGCCGGTCCGCAACCACATGGACGAGGTGACCGGTACGCTTGTCGTCTTCCGTGACTTGCGCGAAACGAAGAACCTCGTTGCCGAGTTGCGGCTCTCGAAAGCCTCGCTCGAGGAGCGCGTCATCGAGCGGACGCGCCGGATCGAGGACGAGAAGGCGCGGCTGGAGCGGATTCTGCGAAACCTCTTCGACATGGTCTTCATCCTGGATGTGGAGGGGCTCGTCATCGAGGCCAACGAAGCGGCGGGCCTGGCGTTGGGTGTGGAAACGTCACGCCTCGCCGGGAGGCCGTTCGGCGAACTCGCCGCCGATGGCGACGAGTCTGCCATGGAGCGGGCCCGGCGCCGGTGCGTGTCGCGAGGGGAGAGTGTGCCCGATGTCGAGGATCGGCTGCTCGACAGTTCCCTCGGGCCGCTGGCCGTCGCGGCGAACTTCGCCCCCCTGCGGGACGCCGAGGGCGCGGTGCAGGGTGTGGTGTGCGTGGCGCGCGACATCCGAGAGCGGCTCGCTTTCGAGACCCGACAGAGCGTGACGGCGAACATCAACCGCATCCTCGCGGGCACGCTCGACCTGCGCACGCGGTTCGATGCGATCGCCGAGGAACTCCGAAGGCTGTTCGACTTCGACCGGATGAGCGTGGCGGTGGAGATCCCAGGAACGAGAAGCTTCGATGTCTTCGCGGTCGTGGGGCGATCACAGGAGCACTTGGCGGTTCCGAAACGCCCGATCCCTCTCGATGGGAGCCTCGTGGGTATCGTCGTCCGTGAGAACCGGATCGTCCGGGTCCCCGATCTGTTGCAGAAGGACTGCTTCGAGAGCGGCTTCCTTGTCCCCGCCGGCATCCGGGCCACGTTGGCGCTCCCGCTCGTCGCGAATGGGCGAGTCTTCGGCACGCTCAATTTTGGCAGCCGTCGCGTGGACGGTTTCGAATCGCTGCCGGAGGATACCCTCAAGGAGATCGCGGGGCAGCTGGCCGTGGCCGTGACGAACTCGCGGATCCACAGCGCCACCGCCTACGCGGCTGAGCTTCACTCGGCAGTCCTCTCCGCGATCCCCGATCCGGTGCTCATCACCGACCTCTCCGGCTGCATCCTCCACGTCAACGCGCATGCGGAGGCCGTCAGCGGCTACGCCTCGGAGGAAATGGTCGGACGATCTTGGGTGGCCGTGACTCGACCGGTCGATCTCGAGGAGGCCCGCCGGGTGCACGAGGAGATCCTCTCGGCGGGTTGGGTCGCGCGGCGCCGGATAACCGGCCTTCACCGCGACGGACGCCGCCTCACGGTGGAGTTCAGCTCCGGGCTCGTTCGCGATCCGCAGGGCCGCCCGCATGAGATCATCACGATCCTCCGCGAGGCCCACGTCGAGTCCGCCGAGGCTCCTGAAGAGCGCGCGGCCTGACGGCCGTCGGCGACGTCTCCTCCACGTTCAAGCCCGATCAATGCCGCCACGCCCCCGCCCGCGTTTGACACTGCCGAATCGCGGCCACTAGAATCGCATCGGATCGCCGTGGCCGAGGGTCGGTGGCCGAAGGGAGGGGCAGTGGCGGAGCATGTGTTCGATGTCATCATCGTGGGGGGCGGGCCGGGTGGACTGACGGCCGGCATGTACTGCTCGCGATCCAATCTCGACACCGTCCTCTTCGAGAAGCTCTTTCCTGGGGGACAGATCGTCAACACCGGCATGGTGGAGGACTACCCAGGCTTCGAAGAGATCGAAGGTCCGGAACTCGCGCGCAAGTTCCACGATCATGCCGTGAAGTTCGGCCTGCGCGTGGAGACCGAAGAGGTGCGGGAGGTACAGAGCGAGGGCAGGCTCCGTCAGGTCGTCGTCACCGACCGCGGCCGCTATGTGAGCAAGACGGTCATCTTTGCCGCCGGCGGCAGCCCGAACCGCCTGCGCGTGCCGGGGGAGATGGAGTTGTCCGGCAAGGGTGTTTCGTACTGCGCGATCTGCGACGGCGCTTTCTTCCGCGGCGAGGTCATTGCCGTGGTGGGCGGCGGCGACGCGGCCGTGGAGGAGGGAGCCTTCTTGACGAATTACGGTTCGAAGGTGGTCCTCATTCATCGCCGGGACTCCTTGCGCGCCGCGAAGATCATCCAGGACCGCGCCTTCAAGAACCCGAAGATGGAGTTCCTGTGGAACACGGTCGTCGAGGCGATCGAGGGCGATTCGAAGGTGACGCACCTCCGGCTGCGCAACGTCGCGACCGACGAGCGGAGCCGGCTCGACGCCGGCGCCGTGTTCATCTTCGCCGGATTCACTCCGAACAGCGGTCTCATCAAGGGGGATCTCCAGAAGACCCCGGCCGGCTACATCCTGACCGACACGCGCATGATGACGGCGATTCCGGGCATCTTCGCGGTCGGCGACGTGAGGGAGCAGCTCACGAAGCAGATCACGACGGCTGCGGGCGACGGAACGACGGCCGCGGTCGCGGCGTACAAGTACATCGAGGAGCATGAATCGTGAGCCGCGCTACGAGGTCCTGCCGCACACGGCGGACCTGGGCGTTCGCGTGCGGGGCCGGGACGCGGCCGAGGTCTTCGCGAACGCCGCCTATGCGCTGAGCGATAATCTGATAGACCTCCGCGCCGTCGAGCCCGCCACCGAACGGGTGATCGAGGTATCGGCGAGCGACATCGAGGATCTTCTCGTGCGCTGGCTCGGCGAGCTCCTCTTTGTCTTCGAGCAGGAAGCGTTCATCGGGTGCGAGTTCGATGTCTCGCTCGATGCCGCGGAGCCGACCTGCGGGCTTCGCGCCGTGGCGCGCGGCGAGCGCGTTGATCCGGCGCGGCACACGGTCTATTCCGAGATCAAGGCGGTCACCTACCACGGGCTCGTCGTGACCGAGGACGCCGAAGGCTGGCGCGCGGAAGTCATCTTCGACCTCTGAGGAGCATCCCTCATGCCCCCTGGACCGACCCCGGAGGTTTGCCGGGTGCACGACACCCTGTGGGAGATCCCGCGGACCGGCGGGATGCGCGTCCCGGGGCGGATCTATGCGGACGAGAAGCTCATGCGGGCGATCCGCGGCGACCAAGCGCTCGTGCAGGTGGCGAACGTCGCGCATCTACCCGGGATCGTGGGCTACTCGATCGCGATGCCCGACATCCACTGGGGCTACGGCTTCCCGATCGGCGGAGTCGCCGCGACCGATCCCGAGGAAGGCGGCGTCGTCTCTCCCGGTGGCGTGGGGTACGACATCAATTGCGGGGTCCGGCTCGTGACGATTGATGTGCCGGCCTGTGACGTGCAGTCGAAGATCCAGAGTGTCGTGTCGCGGCTCTATCAGCATGTCCCTTGCGGTGTCGGGTCGGAGGGCGCGATCTGGAAGCTCTCGAAGCGCGAGGTGGACGACGTGGCGCGCAAGGGGGCGCGCTGGGCGCTCGAGAAGGGGCTCGGCACGCGCGAGGATGTCGAGTGCACCGAGGAAGAGGGTTGCATCCGCGGCGCCGATCCGGAGGCCGTGAGCGAACGCGCGAAGGAACGGGGCGCCACGCAGGTGGGCACGCTCGGCTCCGGGAACCACTTCCTCGAGGTGCAGGTGGTCGAGGAGGTGTACCTGCCGGAGATCGCGGACGCGTTCGGCGTCCGCGAGGGCGGGATCACGCTCCTCATCCACTGCGGCTCGCGCGGATACGGCTACCAGGTTTGCGACGACTACATCCGCGTGATGAACCAGGCGATGGCGCGGCACAAGATAGTGGTGCCGGACCGGCAGCTCTGCTGCGCGCCGGTCAAGTCCGACGAGGGGCGCCGGTATCTTGCGGCGATGGCCTGCGCCGCGAACTACGCGTGGGCGAACCGCCAGGTGATCATGAGGAACACCGAGAAGGCCCTCCTCGAAGCGCTGGGCGTCTCGCCAAAGGAACTCAACCTGCGCCTCGTCTACGACGTCTGCCACAACATCTGCAAGTTCGAAACGCATCGCGTGAACGGCGCGATGAAGAAGCTCTGCATTCACAGGAAGGGCGCCACGCGCGCCGCGCCGGCCGCAGACGCGTTCATACCGGAGCGATACCGCGCGGCCGGGCAGCCGATCTTGATCCCCGGCACGATGGGTACGTTCTCGTTTCTTTGCGTCGGCACCCCGCGCGCCCTCGATGAGACGTGGGGCTCGACGTGCCACGGGGCGGGGCGCGTGATGAGCCGCGGCGAAGCGATCCGCCGCGGCAAGGGCCGCTCGATCGTGGACGAGCTGAAGCAGAAGGGGATCACGATCATGGCGAAGGGCTTTCGCACGATCGCCGAAGAGATGCCCGACGCCTACAAAGACGTCGCTGACGTGGTGAGCGTGATGCAGCAGGCGGGGATCACGCAGACGGTCGCGCGGCTGCGGCCGATCGGGGTGATCAAGGGCTAGGCGGGCCCGGCGCTCATCGCCGACTCACCGCAAAGCGCCGG
>JAGVPR010000152.1 GCA_020052115.1 Candidatus Eiseniibacteriota bacterium | reverse complement strand
CGTACCCGCGCTCGATCAGCGCCCTGGCGTTTCGGCCCATCGAGGTCGCCGAGGAAGGATCATCCCAGAGCGACTCCATCGCGGTCGCCATCGCGCCGGCGTCCCCCGGCGGAAACGTGAGCCCGGTCTCCCCGTCGCGCACCAGCTCCGGCAACCCGCCGATCCTCGACGCCACGGCCGGCGTGCCCAGCGCGAAGGACTCGAGCGCGGCGTACGGCAGATTCTCGTACCACTCGGAGGGGATGACGCTGAAGCGCGCGTCTCGCACGAGAGCGTGGAGATCCTCGCCGCGCAGATGCCCCGCAAAGGTGACGCGCCCCTCGAGACCCAGCGTCTCGACGAGCGACTCGAGCTCCGGGCGAAGTTGCCCCTCCCCCGCGATCACGAGACGCACGCGCGGCGCGAAGGCGACCGCGCGGAGCATGGTCACGAGGCCCTTCTCGCGAGAGAGCCGCCCCAGATAGACCGCGTGGTCGCGCTTCGCCGCGGACACGCGGTAGGCCGAAGCGAACACGAAGTACGGAAAGTGCAGGAGGCGCCTGTCCTCGATCCCCGCCTCGCGCATCTTGCCGAGAAGGAAGCGGCTCGGGCAGAGGAACCGGTCCACGCGACGGTAGCTTCCGAGAAGGGAGTGGAAGTACATCTCGAGCGTGTTCACGAGGCTCGCGGCCAGGGAGCCCCGGTTGCAGCGAAGGCGCGTGGCATGGTAGAAGCGGCCGCCCAGGCAGCGCTCGCAAGTCCGTCCGTGCGAGAGGAAGAGATAGGTCGGGCAGGCGAGCTTGTAGTCGTGGAGCGTCTGGACGATCGGGATCCCCCGCGCGGAAAGCGGCTCCAGGATCGAGGGGGAGAGCTGGTGCGCGATGTTGTGGAGGTGCGCGACGTGCGGCCGCGCCTCGTCGAGAAGCCGCGAGAGGCGATGGCGCGCCTCCACCGAATAGAGCACGCGGAAGGCGCGTCGCATCCGCTCGCGCGGCGAGCCTTCGTGCTCGAAGCGGACCTCGCTCACGAAGTGCTCCGCGAACGGCGTCGCCTCGTTCGACTCGCTCGCCATCGCGAACGGCACGACCCGGTGCCCGGCCTCCTCGAGCGAGCGCGCGATGTCGAAGTAGTAGCGCTCCGATCCCCCCTTCACGTAGTGGAACTTGTTCGCCTGGAGGATCGTCATCGCCGCCCCGCGGAGAACGCGGCTTCGTACGCCTTGAGCAGCTCCTTCGCGCTGTAGTCCCACGCCAGCGTCCTCTGGAAGCGCTCGATGTTCCTCTCCCCCATCGCGCGGCGCATCTCGGGATCGTCTATCAGGCGGACGATCTGGCGCGCCATGTCCTCGATGTCGTTCGGCCGGGCGTAGAGCGCGCCCTCGGAGGCCGAGACCTTCGTCTCCTTCAGGTCGAACGCGACGATCGCACGCCCCAGCGCCATGTACTCGAGAATCTTGTTCATGGTGGAGAGGTTGTTGAGGTCGTTCAGCGGATCGGGACTCACGCAGACATCCGCCGTGCAGAGGTGCCGCGCGACATCCTCATCCGAGATCCGCCCGGTGAACTCGATGTGGCCGTCGAGACCGAGCGCGCGCGCCTGCTCCTGCAATTCCTCGAAGCAATCGCCGGAGCCGATCAGCGTGAATCCCACGTCGGCGCGCCCGAGGCCGTGAACGATGTGCGCGGCCGCGCGGATGAGGTAGTCCACGCCGTCCTGGGGAGCCATCACGCCGAGATAGGCCACGCGGTACCTGAGCCCTCCGCGGAGCCGGTCCTCGGAGGGCACCGGGCGGAAGCGGCGCGGATCGGGCGCGCTCCTCACCACGAAGACCTGCTCCGGCCTCATCTTCCCGCGCCCGAGCGCCACCTCGCGGTACGACTCGTTCGTCGCGATGACGATGTCGGCCGTGCGATAGGTCAGGCGCTCGAGGAGGAGCAGCAACCGGTGCCAGATTCGCCCGCGCTCGAAGCGGGCGATGTAGACCTCCGGGCAGAGATCGTGCTGGTCGAACAGGAATCGCACGCCGCGCGGCTTGAAGAACGCGGCCAGCGCGAAGTAGGTGTCCGGCGGATTGCACGCGTGGATCAGGTCTATTCCGTGGCGGCGGCGCGCTTTCATCACGAGCCACGCGGCGCGCATCCAGCAGTAGAGGAACTCCCAGAGGTACGACAGCTTGTGGCGCGTCGGCCCGGGCGCCGGGTAGCGGTAAATGCGGATCCCCTCGAGTTCCTCGTACGGCGCCGTGTGCGGCCCTCCAGTCGGGCAGACCACGGTGACATCGTAGCCGGCCGCTTTGAGGGTGCGCGACTCGAGCCAGACCCGCCGGTCGAAAGGCACCGTCAGGTTCTGGACGATGATCAGGACGCGTCTACCAGCAGATGCCAATGTACTCTCCACACGCAGGGGGCGCTCCCGGCCACAGGCGCACGAGATCAATGACGACGTGTCCGGGGCCGAAATGCGCCGCCGCCTCGCGGAACCTCGGCGAGGCGTTCGCGATCACGACCACCTCCGTGTCCTCGATCACGTCCTTCGGCGAGGGACGCAGGATGGACTCGAGGTAAGGAACCTCCTCCTCGAGGTACTGGCGATTCGCGCCCACGAGCCGGGCCAGGGCCACGTTCTCGTCGTGCACACGCAGCGTGAATCCGCGACCGACGAGGGACTCGATCACCTGGATGATCGGGCTCTCGCGCAAGTCGTCGGTCCCCTCCTTGAATGAGAGCCCCAGGATCCCGATGCGGCGCCGCCGGGTCCCTTCGATCAGGGCGAGCGCGCGCCGGACCTGCGCTTCGTTCGATGGAATGATCGCCTCGAGCACCGGCAGGCGGAGCCCCGCGGCCCTCGCGAGCCTGACGGCCCCGCGCACGTCCTTCGGCAGGCACGACCCCCCGAAGGCGAATCCGGGTCGAAGGTATGCGGCCGAGATGTTGAGCTTCGTGTCAAGGGCGAACAGGCGCATCACCTCGTGGCCGTCGAGCCCGTGGGCGCGGCAGAGGTTGCCGACCTCATTCGCGAAGCAGATCTTCAAGGCGTGATAGAGATTCGATGTGTACTTCGTCATCTCCGCGACGGCGATCTTCGTGCGCACGACCGGGGCGTTGACGCCTTCGAAGACCTCTGCCGCGCGCGCGAACGACCATTCATCCATCGCGCCGAGAACCGTCTGAGGCGGCGCGAAGAAATCCTCGACGGCCGAGCCTTCGCGCAGGAACTCCGGGTTGTAGCAGACGCCGAAGCGCCCGCCCGCCTTCCCGCCCGATGCCCGCTCGACGAGCGGCACGATGATCTTCTCCGTCGTGCCCGGCGGGAGCGTGCTGCGCACCATGAGCAGCCGGCGCCGGCCGTCCGCCTTGCCGAGACCTTCGCCGATCTGCAAGGCGACGCGCTGGATGTAGGTCAGGTCCACCGAACCGTCGGGACCCGAAGGTGTGCCGACGCAGACGAGGATCGCGTCCGCCTCCGCCACCGCCTCGAAGGGGTCATCGGTCGCCGAGAGACGCCCCGCCGCCGCGGCTTCGGCCACGAGCGCGTCAATGTCCTTCTCGATGATGACGCTCAGACCGGCCTTCAACCGCTCCACCTTGAACGGCTGCACGTCCACGCCCGTCACGTGGTGCCCCAGCTTCGCCAGACAGGCGGCCGTGACCGAGCCCACGTACCCGAGACCGAAAACCGCGATCCTCATCTCCCCTCCTCCGATCGGCCCCGCCGCGGATCCAGCGAACGAAAGAGACCGCGCACCCGTTCCACCACGACGTCGTGTCCGAATTCCCGCGATGAGACACCGCGCGCCGCCTCCCCGAGCCGCTCCCCGAGGGCCGGATCGCGCAAGAGTCGCACGATGGCTCGTGCGGTTTCCCCCGCGCCGTCGGCCACGAGGCACTCCGCGCCGTCTCGAAGCGGAATCTCCCCGAGCCCCACGCGGCTCGTCACGATCGGCGCCCCCATCGCCATCGCCTCGAGGATCCGGATCCGGATCCCGCCTCCGAAGCGAAGCGGAACGGCGAAGGCCCGAGCCCGCGACACCAAGGCCGGTAGATCGTCCACGTGCCCGAGATACTCCACGCCTGGCAGCGACGCTAGGGCCTCAACCGCGCGCGGCGCATCACCTCCGGCAAGGAGCAGGCGCGCCGAGGGCTGCTCGCGCAGCACGAGCGGGAACACCTCGCGCGCTAGATAGCCGGCCGCATCCACGTTGAAGTCGGCCGCGAAGGTCCCGACGAAGACGACGAGACCCTCTTCCCGCCGGCCGGGCTCAGGCGCAAGGCGCGTGGTGTCAATGGGCACGGGAAGGATCTCGACCCGGGGGACGCAGGGCCCCTCGAGACCTCGCACGATCGTCTCTCGGTCTTCGGACGTCAAGGCCAGGATTGTATCAAACCGCCCCCATGCCTTTCGTTCTGCCGCCGCTTCGAAGCGCAGCCGCCAATCCGCGCGCGCCTTCTGCCACGGCGTTCTCGCCAGGGCCTTCGCCCGCGCGAACACGACGCAGTCGGCATCGTGCGCCAAGAGCACGCGGCGCCCCGGCGGCACTAGCGAGGCCAGATCCGAAAGATACCAGTATTCCAGCACCGTGAGATCCGCCCCGCCGGCCCTCTCCCGCACCGCGCGGCGCATCGCGGGCGTCACGCTGTAGAAGACGCGCGGAGGGACCCCGGAGGCGGCGGAGAGCGCGGCGAGCCCCTTGTACCAGGCGCGGTGCGCGGGCGAGCGTCGGTTCGGAGTCAGATCGGCGATCACCTCGTGACACCGGCGCGCCACCTCGGGCACCCACTGCTTCTCATCCCGTGACAGGAGCCGCGTGACGAACGTGATCTCGTGCTCTTCACGGAGCGCATCGAGCAGCGCGAGCGTGACCCGGCGCGTGCCCTGAGTCGGAGGGAAAGGAAGCACGGGCTTCAGCCAGAGGATCTTCACGCGAGCGCCTCCTCGTACACCGCCTCTGTGCCGCGGGCCATGCGCTCCAGCGTGAAATGCTCCTCGTACCGGGCGCGCGCCGCCTCGCCCATCGCGCGCCGCTTCGCAGTATCGGCGCCGAGGACGATCGCTTCCGCAAGGGCCCGGGCGTTCGCCGGCTCTGCGATGAGGCCGTTCACGCCGTGTTCGATCACCTCGTCCATCCCGTCAATGCCGAACGCCACCGAGGGAACGCCGGCGGCCATCGCCTCCAGGACGCAGAGCGGCATCCCTTCGAGCCGCGACGCAAGGACGTGCAGATCGAGGCACCCGATCCATCGTGCCGCGTCATCCCGGTGGCCGAGAAAGGTCACGCGGGACGCGAGGCCCAGCTTCGCCGAAAGTGCTTCGAGAGGCGCACGGCGCTCCCCTTCTCCGGCGACGGCCAGATGAAACGCCAGGCGCCCTTCGAGCGAGGCGAGCGCTTCGAAGAGCACGTGATGCCCCTTCCGTTCGATCAAGCTCCCCACGGCCCCGAGCAGCACTGTCCCCGGCTCGAGCGGAAACGCCGCGCGGAGCCGGTCGCGTTCCCCGGCCGCAAGAGCCGGTGCGCGCGGCACCCCGTT
>JAGVPR010000178.1 GCA_020052115.1 Candidatus Eiseniibacteriota bacterium | reverse complement strand
GCCCGTTCGCGCGGGTGGCGGCCTCGTGGGCCTACCGTGAGCACGACGGGCGGATCGCATCCCGCCCGGCGGGACTCGACGGCGCGCTCTCTCTTCCCTACGGCGTCCGGGCCAGCGGCCGCGCCATCTACGACATGGAAAGCGAGATGTGGGAGCGCGAGGACGCGCTCGTGCAATGGCAGATGAAACGCGGATCCCCTGTCGTCACCGCGCAGATCCTGGACCGGCGGCCGGCGATAGATGCAAGCTCGTACTTCTCGCGCTTCCTGGGCGACGACATCGAACGCGTGCGGCTCGGCCGCGCTTCCGTACGATACGAGCACCTCACCGGCTTCGGGGCCGAGGCGGAGTACGCACGCACGTTCTTCGATGACCGGTCCTCGTCCCGCATCGGCGGGGCGATCCTGGCTCCGGTGGGCCGCCTGGGCTATTCGGCGCGCATCGGCGACGTGGGCGAAGAGAGTCGCTTCTTCGGCGACGCTTCGATCCTCGTCCGGCCGTGGCTGCGGGCGGAGGCGGGCGGCGCGCTGGAGACGTATTCCCTCCTCGAAGGCGCGGATGGCGAAGCGCGCGATCAGGACCTGACGAGCCTCTTCGGCCGGGTTCGCGTGTTTCCCCGAAGCGGCATCGGCGTGACGCTCGAGATCCAGCGCGTGGACAATCCGACCTACGACAAGGATGTGCGCTTCCTCGCGGGTCTGGACCTCACCATGGGCCGCGGCGCGAGCCGCTTCGGCCTCGACCGGGGAGGGTGGCTGCGATGAAAGCGATCCGATGGTTCGCCATTCCCCTGCTGGTCCCTGCGGCCGTTGCGACGCTGGTGCTCGGGGCCAAGCCCGACCGGATCCGCGCGGCGCACCCGACGCACTCGAAGAACGACGTCGCTTGCGAGACCTGCCACGGTGCGGCCACCTCGCAGAGCGGCGCCGACAACCTGCTGCCGACGATGGAGACGTGCGCCTCCTGCCACGACATCGAGAACACGGAGAACTGCAAGCAGTGCCACACGAGTCCGGAGGCGCCGGCCGCCTCGCCGCGGGTGACGGCCGTCACGCAGAAGTTCCCGCACGAGAAGCACGTCGCAGTGGGTATGGAGTGCGCGAAGTGCCACGGGGAGACGGGGAAGACGGAGCCGCAGCTGCCGGCGAAGTCGCTCTGCCGCACGTGTCATGAGACCGCATCCGCGCAGAGCGACTGCGCCGTCTGCCATGCGGAGTCGGAGCCGCGGCGCCCCGTCACGCACACGAACCAGTGGCTCGCATTCCACGCCACCGACGCCCAAGTGAACGAGGCGCGCTGCGCCGACTGCCACACGCAGAAGGACTGCCAGGACTGCCACTCGGGCGACAACGTCCGTCCCCGGGTGCACCGGCTGAACTTCGCGTTCGATCACGCGGTGGATGCTCGGGGAAAGGAAACGAACTGCGCGAGCTGCCACGAAAGCGCGCAGTTCTGCCAGTCCTGCCATCAGGCCGAGCGGGTGATGCCGCGCGATCACTCCCGCTCCGACTGGGTGCTTCGAAAGACCGGCGGGAAGCACGCTGAGGAGGGCCGCTTCGATCTCGAGACCTGCGTCTCGTGTCATGACGCGGGAAACCAGGCGCCGATCTGCGCCGACTGCCACGGGAGGTGAGAGCGATGCGAGCGATCGGAATCGGTTGCCTGCTGCTCGCGCTTCTGCTGGCAGCCGGCTGCGCGGAACGCCGTTCCCCCACTGAGTCGCAGGTGCATCCGTCGAGCTGGAACGACCCGAACTCCACGAGCTTCCACGGGCCCCGCGTGCGGGCGGACGGCCCGGGGATCTGCCGCTCGTGCCATGGCGGGGATCTTCGCGGAGAAGCCGGGGTCGTCGGCTGCTTCGCTTGCCACAGCGGCTCCGGAGGACATCCGGACGGATGGGAGCGCCCCGCCTCGGCGAGCTTCCACGGGCATTCGGTCGAGGCCATGGGCCCATCGGGCTGCGCGGATTGCCACGGCGGCGACTACAGCGGCGGGTGGTCCGGTGTCGCGTGCTCATCCTGTCACGGCGCGCCTCCCGGCGGCCAGCCGCCCGGGCAGTCCGGCCATCCCCTCGGATGGATGACCCGCGAGTCGGCGAGCTTTCACGGCTACGAAGTGCAGACCGAGGGCGTGACCGACTGCACGCGCTGTCACGGATTCGGCTTGAGCGGAGGAACGAGCGGCGTCGGCTGCGCGAAGTGCCACGGCTAGATACCGCTGATACAGGGCGCGCCGCGTGAAAGTAGCGCGGCGCGCCTGCCCCACCGGCCGGTATGATCATCCTCGATCATGGCCGGCTGGGAGGTCCGCATGGCAGCCCACAGATCCCTCGAAGAATTCCTCAGGGAACGCGCGCGCGCCGGGGAGCTGTACGAGAAACTCCCGAACGACTGGCTGCGCTGCACAGCGTGCGGCCACCTCTGCCGCATCCCGCCGGGCGCGGCCGGAGTGTGCAAGGTGCGGTTCAACGAATCCGGGACGTTGCGCGTCCCCGGCGGATACGTCGGCGGCCTGCAGATTGATCCGATCGAGAAGAAGCCGTTCTTCCATGCGCTCCCGGGCTCCCTCGCGCTCTCCTTCGGAATGCTCGGGTGCAGCCTCCACTGTTCCTTCTGCCAGAACTGGATCACATCGCAAGCGCTTCGCGATCCCTCCGCGGTCTCAGCGCCGGAACCGGTGACGCCCGAGACGATCGTGCGTCTCGCCGAAGAGCACGGCGTCCCGGTCATCGCGAGCACATACAACGAGCCGCTGATCACGAGCGAGTGGGCCGTGGAGATCCTGCGACTCGCGAAGACGAAGCGGATTCGCGGCGCGTTCGTCTCGAACGGCAACGCGACGGCGGAGGTGCTCGACTATCTGCGCCCCTGGGTGGATCTCTACAAGGTGGATCTCAAGGGGTTCGATGCGCGCAACTACCGGAGGCTCGGCGGCGTGCTCGAAACGGTGCTAAACACGATCCGCATGCTGAAAGAGCGCGACTTCTGGATCGAGGTCGTGACGCTCGTCATCCCGGGCTTCAACGATTCGGACGAGGAACTTCGCCGGATCGCCGACTTCCTCGTCTCCGTCTCGCCCGACATCCCGTGGCACGTCACGGCTTTCCACCAGGATTACAGGATGCTCGACAATGACGGCACGCCGGCGGCGACTCTCCTGCGCGCCGCGGCCATCGGCGAGTCCGCGGGGCTTCATTTCGTCTACACGGGGAACCTGCGCGGCGCCGGCGCCGAACACGAGAACACGCGCTGTCCTTCGTGCCGCGCGACGATCGTCCGCCGCTTCGGCATGCGCATGATCGAGAACCGGATCGAGAGCGGATGCTGCCCCGAGTGCCGCGCGAAGATCGCGGGAGTGTGGTCGTAGGAAGAAACGCCGGGAGCGAGAAGAAGGAGCCGCCGCGATTCGAAGATCGCGGCGGCTCAACGCTTCGAGGGGGACCTAGCGGCCGAGAGCCGCGTCCTTCGCCGCCTTCGCGATACGGAACTTGAGCACGGTCTTGGCGGGAATCTTGATCGCCTCGCCCGTTTGCGGATTGCGGCCCATGCGCGCCTTGCGCTTCACGACCACGAGCTTGCCGATGCCCGGCAGCGTGAAGCCTCGCTTCGCCTCTTTCGCGGCGAGTCGGGCGAGCTCGTCCAAAAGTTCGGCGCCAGCCCTCTTCGTGAAGCCGAACTTCTCGGCGAGGTGAGCGGCAACCTGCGACTTGCTCATCGCCTTGCTGGTCTTAGTGGCCATCGCACTCATTCTCTCGCTACCTTCCTTTCCTTCCTTGCAGCGCCCGTTGACCAGTACCCCAACATCGCCGGAGAGCACCCTGTTTCTACATGAGGTTCCAACGGGGCGCAAGAGAAATAGTGCGTTCCGACCGCTCCAGGAGCGGGTTTTCTGGAACCACCCCCCGCGCGCCCGCGCCCGACGCCCTCCCGCGCGATTTCGGGCTCGGCGGTCCGGTCCGGCGCCGCGTCCGGCGCGCCCTTCGAAAGCATGCCACCGGCGCAGATCGCGGCCGACGATTCGTGCCCCCTTGGCCCGGGAGGCCCCCGTCCCGACGCTTCCGCTGGCTCGGCCGAGTTCGCTTCGGTATTCTAGGCCGCATGAACTCACCCAGCGTCTTCATCGGAATCGGCGTCAGGGTCGGCCGCCGGCTGTCCCTGTGCGCCGTGAGCCCTCACGGGCAGATTCTCTGGTCAGAAGCTTGCCGCCCCGAGGAGTTGCCGCAGGCCCTGCACCGTGTCGAACGGCGGACCGCGACACGGAATTGGGCCCTCGGGATCGCCGCGCCCCGTGCCCTTCTTACAGAGCCGCGCGCTTGGGCTTGGAAGAACGGCGCCTGGGCGCCCGGGCCTCGCGCACTGCGGGGCCGGCACTGTGAGGTGGTCTTGCACGCCCACGGCCTCTCGGGCCCTTCGTGGACCCCGCTCGAAACCGAGGCGCCGGCATGGATGCGGACGGGCCTCGAGGCGTTCCGGAGGGGAGAGGATGCGGCTTCGCCGGGGCGCGTGCACGAGGTTTGTCCCGCCGCCTCGATGCGACAGTTCGCCCGCCATGCGGAGATCCGAACGCCTTACGGCAAGATGTTTCGCAAGGCGCGAAACCTCACGCCCCGCGGCAGGGCCGAACTGGATGCGTTTCAGGCCGCATGGACCGTGGCGGTCTACGAGGCCGGTCACGGCTGCTCGGCCGGCGGAGGCGACGGCCTTGGGAGCATCGTCCTCCCGGGCCGCCTCCAGGACCCGGCCGCCCTGCGATACCCGGACCCGGTGTCTGCGCCCGGAATCGCCGCCGCGCAGCCTTCGGCGATGCGATGAGGGTGCTCGCCACCGCCGACCTCCACTTCGACATCCAGCGCAGCATCGAGCCCACCCGAGATCTGGCCCGGGAGGTGCAAGCCCAGGGTGGCGACGTCCTGCTCATCGTCGGGGACGTCTGCGGTACCCGTCTCGAAGCCCTCTCCGAGTGCCTCGATCTCTTCCGTGGCTTCTCCGGGGAGAAGCTCTTTGTTGCGGGCAATCACGACCTCTGGGTGACCGAGGAAGGCGACTCGCTGATCCGGTACGAGATCGAGTTGCCGGCCGTGTGCCATGAAGTCGGCTTCCACAGCCTCGACGAGGCGCCCCTCCTGGCGGGTGATGTGGGGTTCGTCGGAAGCGTCGGATGGTACGACTACTCCTTCCGGGATGCGACGCTTCCCGTTCCAATGCCTTTCTACGAGGCGAAGATGGGGCCCGGCTATGCCGCCGCGGTGGGGGGCGAATGGACGAAGCTCTTCGAGGGCGCGGATGACATTTCGGCGGAGATGCTCTCCATCAATGTGCGCTGGATGGACGGGGTGTACGTGCGGCTCCCCTTCGGCGACGTCGAGTTCACGAAGCAGCTCGCCGCCAGACTCCGGCGCCACATCGAGGGGGTCGCACCCCGGTGCCGGACGATCGTCGCGGGGGTGCACCACATTCCGTTCGTCGAGATGGTCAACCGCAGCGCGACGCCGGCGTGGAACTTCGGCAACGCCTTCATGGGCAGTGAACGCTTCGGGGAGGTGCTCATGGAGGAGCCGAAGGTGCGCCACGTCTTCTGCGGCCACAGCCACCGGGGGGCTCGGATCACCCGCGGCGGCCTGACATGCGTCAACATCGGGAGCACCTACACGGCGAAGCGGTTCGAATGTCTGGATCTGTGACGGGCGGCCCGGCGCCGTGTTGACCCGCGGCGCGGCTTGGGCTCCCGCGGCGCGGGGTTGCCCTCGTTGACATCACCAACGGAACGCCTATCATCCTCGGATGCAGGATGATTGCTCCTCGGCTCTCTTCCTCGACCGGCTCGATGCGCAGGTCGCGCCTTCCCGCATCCTCTCCGACGGCCGGTACACCGTTCTCGTCACAGCAGCCGGCACCGGCTTCTCCATCTGGGATGGACTCGCGCTGAACGCCTGGTCCGGGGACCGGATCGAAGATTCGGACGGATTCTTCGTGTACCTTCGCGAGCCGGACCACGGGAAATTCCGCTCCCTCGGCCTGCGACCCGCGGGGGGCTCCGCCGACAGATACGTGGCCTCTTGGTCGCCGGGCGTCTTCTGCCTGGAGCGCGAGGACGACGGCCTCAAGGCCGTCCTCGAGGTCTTCGTCCCGCCCGGGGAAAATGCCGAAATTCGGCGCGTGAGCCTGACGAACTTCCACGACCGGCCCCGGCGAGTCGAGGTGACGACCTGCATCGAACCGGTCCTGAACGAGCGGCTCGCCCACAGGGCCCACCCAGTGTTCTCGAAGCTCTTTCTCCGGACCGAGATCGTGCGGGAGAGCCGGGCGATACTCGCCGCTCGGCGTCCGCGCGCGAACGTTGAGAAGCACCCTTGGGCGATCCATGCCCTCCTCGGGGAGGGCACTGCGGAGTACGAGACCGACCGGGAGCGATTCATCGGGCGCGCCCGGCCACCCGGAACGCCGCGCGCGCCGGCGACGGGCGAACCGCTTTCG
>JAGVPR010000156.1 GCA_020052115.1 Candidatus Eiseniibacteriota bacterium | reverse complement strand
GGGCCGCGGCGCGCGGGGGATCCGGCGGCACTCGTCGCCTCCTCGGACCGGGCACGCGCCGAGCTCGGATGGTCCCCGTCGCATGCTTCGCTCGAGGAGATCATCGAGTCGGCCTGGCGATGGAGGCTTTCACACCCGGACGGGTATCGGAAGGGATGAGTCGGTGGCCCAGGAGGAACTGTTCCGAGGGGTGAGACGCGCCGGGGACGCGGAGGCTGGAGAGGCCGGCACGGCAGCAGGCGCCGGGCGCGTTGAGGACACCGTGGACCCCGCCGCCCCGCTCGCGGATCGGATGCGGCCCCGGACGCTCGAGGATTTCGTGGGGCAGGGGCATCTGCTCGGCCCGGGCCGCATTCTCCGCCGGGCGATCGAGGGCGACGAGCTTCCCTCGATGATCTTCTGGGGCCCGCCGGGCAACGGGAAGACGAGCCTCGCCCGCGTGATCGCGCATCACAGCGGAAGCCGCTTCGTCGCTCACAGCGCGGTCCTCGCCGGCGTGCGCGAGATCCGCCAGGTGATCGAGGAGGCACGCGCGCACCGGAAGGCCTCCGGCCGGCGCACGATACTCTTCGTGGACGAGATCCATCGCTTCAACCGCGCGCAGCAAGACGCCTTCCTCCCGCACGTCGAAGCCGGCACGGTCATCCTGATCGGCGCAACGACCGAAAACCCGTCGTTCGAGGTGAACTCAGCACTCCTTTCGCGAATGCGCGTCTTCGTCTTCGAGCCCTTGAAGGACGAGGAGGTGCGGCTCCTTCTGGAGAAGGCTCTGGCCGATGTGGAGCGGGGGCTCGGAGGCCGGGGCGTCGCGATCGAGCCCGCGGCACTGGACCACCTGGTCCGCCTCGCCAACGGGGACGCGCGCACGGCGCTGAACGGCCTCGACATCGCGTCGAACCTTGCCGCGGCCGAGGGGGCCGGGGCGCCGGTCACGGTGCGGCATGCCGAGGAAGCGGCTCAGAAGCGGATGCTCCTCTACGATCGAGATCGCGAGGAGCACTACAACATCATCAGCGCGCTTCACAAGAGTCTGCGGGGCAGCGATCCGCAGGGGGCCCTCTACTGGCTCGCGCGCATGCTCGAAGCCGGTGAGGACCCGCTCTACGTGGCCCGGCGGCTCGTGCGGTTCGCGAGCGAGGACGTCGGCATGGCCGATCCGCAGGCGCTCGTGGTGGCCGTGGCGGCGAAGGATGCGGTGCACTTCATCGGGATGCCGGAGGGCAACACCGCTCTCGCCGAGGTCGTGGTCTATCTCGCGACCGCCCCGAAGAGCAACGCCGTCTACACCGCCTACGGCCGCGCCGCGAAGGATGCTCTGGAGACGCGGGCCGATCCCGTGCCCCTCCACATCCGGAACGCGCCCACACAGCTCATGAAGAACCTCGATTACGGCCGCGACTACCGTTACGACCATGACTTCGAGGACGCCGTTTCGCCGCAGGAGTACCTGCCGGAGAACCTCAAGGGGCGCACCTACTACGAGCCCACGAGCCGCGGCCTGGAAGCCGAGATCGCCCGGCGGATGGAGGCCGTGGAGGAGACGAGGCGAAAGGCGAAGGGCGCGAAGCGGCCACGTGCGGAGAAGCAAGAGGCCGGCGATACGGGCCCCGAGAATGAAGGGCCGGGCTCATGACGATCGCCCGCCTTTCTCAGGTCACGAAGTACTACGGCGCGGAGCTGGTCATCCAGAACGCGTCCTGGACGATCGTGCGCGAGCGCAAGGTCGGCGTCGTCGGCCGAAACGGCGCGGGGAAGACCACGCTCTTCCGGCTCCTTCTCGGCCAGATCGAACCCGATCAGGGCGACGTCTGGTTCGACCCGGGAGCCACGGTGCGATGCCTCGAGCAGAACCCGGTGCTCGACGAGTCCGTGAGCGTGCTCGATTTGGCGAGCGAGCCGCTCTCGCATCTCGAAGAGCTTCGCGCGCGCGAGGTGCGGATCCACGGGCAGATGGCCTCCTCCGGCTTCCGCGAGGACACGCCGGAAGGGCGCCGGCTTCTCAAGGATCTGGGCGACATCCACGAACGCCTGCACCACCTGGACGCTTACGGCGCCGGCAGCCGCGTCGAGTCCGTGCTCATGGGGCTCGGGTTCGTCGAGGCCGACTTCTCGCGGCCCGTCGGGGAGCTTTCCGGCGGGCAGCGGGCGCGGGCCAGGCTCGCGCAGCTCCTCGTGGACCAGCCGGATCTCCTGCTTCTCGATGAGCCGACGAACCACCTCGACCTCGACGCCCTCGAGTGGCTCGAGGACTTCCTGCGCACGTACGAAGGCGGGGTCGCCGTCGTGAGCCACGACCGGTGGTTCCTCGACCGCGTCTCCGGCGAGATCGCGGACGTGGACCGCCACGGCGTGACGGTCTATCCCGGCAACTACACCGCCTATGCCGCGGCCAAGCAGGAGCGGCTCGATCAGGAGCGCAAGGCGTACGAGATGCAGAAGGCGGAAATCGGGCGGCAGGAGGAGTTCATCCGCCGAAACATCGCCGGACAGAAGACGAAGCAGGCGCAGAGCCGGCGAAAGAAGCTCGAGAAGATCGAGCGGCTGGCCCCTCCGCCCGGCGAGGGGCGCGCGATCCGGATCGCGCTCGAGCCGATGCGCCAGAGCGGCTGGGACGTCGTGCGCCTTCAGCGCACCGGGATGCGCTACGGCGAGCGCCGCGTTCTCACCGATGTGAACGTCGCGGTCGTCCGCGGGCAGAGGCTCGGGATCGTCGGCCCGAACGGGTCCGGGAAGACCACCCTTCTCAAGATCGTCGCCGGGCAGCTCGAACCGGCCGAGGGCGACGTCCGCGTCGGCGCCAATGTCGAGATGGGGTACTACGACCAGGAACACCGGAACCTCGACATCACGAAGAACCCGTTCGAGCAGATCACCGAGGAGCGGCCGAACCTCTCGCACGAGCAGGTGCGCACGTTCCTGGGACGGTTCCTCTTCTCGGGCGACGACGTGTTCAAGCCGATGACGAGCCTCTCGGGCGGGGAGCGGTCGCGCGTCTCGCTCGCCCGGCTCATGCTGCGCGGATCGAACCTCCTGCTCCTCGATGAGCCCACGAACCATCTCGACATCGCTTCTCGCGCCGCGCTCGAGGAGGCGCTTCTCGAGTACGAGGGGACGATCGTGGCTGTCTCCCACGACCGTTATTTCCTCGACAGGATCGCGCAGAAGACGCTCGTGCTGCGGGACGGCCGCGTGCGGGTCTATGAAGGCGGCTACTCGTATTACCAGAGGAAGCTCGCGGAGGAACGGGACTCCGAGGGGGCGGCGAAAGCGGCCGCCGCCGCGCGGGAGGCCGCGCGGGAGACTGCGGTGCGGGAGGCCGCGGCGAAGACGAAGAAAGACGGGAAGGCCAAGGGCGGGGCGGGGGCAGGGCGCG
>JAGVPR010000163.1 GCA_020052115.1 Candidatus Eiseniibacteriota bacterium | reverse complement strand
GGGGGGGCTGGCTTCGGAGCCTCGGATTCGGGCCGTGGCTCGCCGTCCGGCTTCGCCGGGGGCGTGCGGCCGTCGCCGTCTTCACGGCGCGGCGGCTCGAGCTCTTCCCCTTGGATGATCTTGTTGATCTCCTCGCCATCGAGAATCTCCCGCTCCAGGAGCGCCTCGGCGAGCGCGCGTAGCGTGTCCATGTTCTCACGCAGGATCTGGAGCGCCCGCTGGTGTGCACCCTCGACGAGATTGCGGATCTCCTCGTCGATCGTGATCGCCGTCTGCTCGCTGTAATCCTTGTGCTGCGAGATCTCACGGCCGAGGAAGATCATCTCCTCGCGCTTGCCGAACTGGATCGGGCCGAGCTTGTCGCTCATGCCCCATTCGCAGACCATCTTGCGCGCCACCTCGGTGGCCGTCTGGATGTCGTTCGCGGCGCCGTTGGTGATCTGTCCGAACACGACCTCTTCCGCGGCGCGCCCGCCCATGATCGAGGCGAGCGTCTGCGTGAGGTACTCGCGGTTGTGCGTGAAACGCTCGTCGGCCGGCAGGAAGTGCGTCACGCCGAGGGCCCGGCCGCGCGGGATGACGGTCATCTTGTGGATCGGGTCCACGAGCGGCAGCTTCTCCGCCACGAGCGCGTGGCCGGATTCGTGGTAGGCGGTGCTGCGCTTCTCCACGTCGGTGATGATGATCTTGCGCTCCATCCCCATCATCACCCGGTCCTTCGCCTCCTCGAAGTCCTGCATCACGACGCGCTTCCTGTTCTTCCGGGCCGCCAGGAGCGCCGCCTCGTTGACGAGGTTCGCCAGGTCGGCGCCCGCGAGCCCGGGCGTGCCGCGCGCGAGAACCAAGAGGTCCACGTCGTCGGCGAGCGGGATGTTGCGCGTGTGCACGCGCAGGATCCCGTCGCGACCGCGCACGTCCGGCCGGTCCACGACGATCTGCCGGTCGAAGCGGCCGGGACGCAGGAGCGCCGGGTCGAGCACGTCGGGACGGTTCGTCGCGGCGAGGAGGATCACGCCCTCGTTCGACTCGAAGCCGTCCATCTCGACGAGGAGCTGATTCAGCGTCTGCTCGCGCTCATCATGCCCGCCGCCAAGCCCGGCGCCGCGATGTCGGCCGACAGCGTCTATTTCGTCGATAAAAATTATGCATGGCGCATTCCGCTTGCCCTGTTCGAAGAGGTCGCGAACGCGCGAAGCACCAACCCCTACAAACATTTCCACGAAGTCCGAACCGCTCATCGAGAAGAACGGCACGCCGGCCTCGCCCGCGACAGCGCGAGCGAGCAGCGTCTTGCCCGTGCCCGGCGGCCCGAGCAGGAGCGCGCCCTTCGGGATCCGCCCCCCGAGCGCCTGGAACTTCTTCGGCTCCTTCAGAAACTCGATGATTTCCTGCAGCTCCTGCTTCGCCTCGTCGGCGCCGGCGACATCCTTGAACGTGATCTTCGGATTGCTCTCGAGCAGGACCTTCGCCCGGCTCTTGCCGAACTTCAGCGCCGTCGAGCCGCCCGACTGCATCTGCCTCAGAAGGAAGAGCCACAGCGCGACGATCACGATGATCGGGAACCATGTCACGACGTAGGACGACCAAGCCGTGCGCGCCGGCTTCGAATCCACTTCTGCCCGAGGATTCGCACCGAGGATCGAGTCAGGGAGCGACGGATTCTCCGCCGGCAGGTAGACCTTGAACTGCTTCACCGGCACCGTGCGCCCGTCGGCGGTGATCGTGATCTCGGCGAGGAGCTCGCCGGTCACGTCTCGCTCGATCATCGTGACGCGCTTGATGTTCTTCGCGCGGACCTGCTCCCTGAAAGCCGAGTACGAGATCTCGACCTTCCGGTCGCGGCTCACGTAGTAGAACTGCACGATGAGAATCGTGAGCACGAGCAGAACGAGCCAGAACGCCGCCGTGCGAAGCGGCCGAGGGGGAGCGCCCGGGCCCGGCCCTCGGCGGGACGGCGGGCGGTCAGAACGCCGGTCGGGCGGCCGCGGTCCGTGCCCGCGGTCGCCCCCGTCGCGCTTCATGAGACTCCGGATCGGCATCGAAGACATCCTTCTTCCCCGAATCCCCATCAGGGATGGAATCGGGCGACGAACGGTAGATTGCGATGACGCTGCAGGTAGTCGAGCCCGTAGCCGACGACGAACTCCTCCGGGATCTCGAATCCGACGTACCGCATCGGTATCGGAGCCTGGTCCCCGACCTTCTTACGGAGCAAGCAGCAGAAGTGCAAGCTCTTCGGGCTCCGGATCTCGAGGTAGTCGCGCACGAACTTCAGCGTGGCGCCGGTGCCGACGATCCCCTCGACCACCAGCACGTGCCGGCCCGAAACGCTCGAGCGCAAGTCGTGGAGAATGCGCACATCGGGGTCGGGCCGGTCCCACGGCCCCGTGTGCTGCACCGAAAGGAAGTCAACCTCGTGCGGGATCCGGATCGCGCGCATGAGATCCGACAGGAAGATGAATCCCCCCTTGAGGATCGTCACCAGCATGGGGCGCTGCCCGGCGTAATCCGCGGAGATACGCTCCCCGATCTCGTGAACGCGCCGTGCGATGGCGTCCTGCGCAATCAGCACGTCCCAGTCCGCCGATGTCTGCGAAGCACTCATGAAGGTCTCTCCCGCGCCGGCCCTGAGCAGATCTCGAGCCGGAGGATGCGCCGCGTGCCGCCGGTGACCGGCGCGCGCGCCGAACGCCTCACACCCGCAAGCCACACGATCCCGTCCGCGTCCTCCACGATCACAACCCGATCGCGCCGCCCGCGCGGCACGTGCGCGTCCACGAGAACATCCTGAACCTTCCTCGATCCCGGCGCCCCGAATGGAAACAACCGGTCCCCGGGCCGCCGGCTCCTCGCGTCGAACGGCGGCCGGAGACCATCGAGGTCGAAGACTGCCTGCGACCGTTCCGTGGAGACGGAGATCTGCGGCACCGCATCCTCGACATGAGATCGGAGGACCATGCCGGCCGCTTCGAGGTGTGTGTCTCCGGGGACCGCCAGCGGGACCGGGCCCCACGCGGAAGGCGCAGGATCGGGGGCGCGGATGATTGACAGCCCCTCGCGGTCAAGCACTGCCCGAGCTCCGCCGGGAAGTGACGCTGCCCCCCCTGTGCTCCGGCTCTCGATGAGCTCCAGAAGGGCCTCGACGTGAACGAGCGTGATCGTGTCCGGACCTCGCAAGACCTCCCGCGCCGCAGCCCGCAAGACGCATCGTCGCAACGCTCTATCATAGGAGAGCAACCCCTCGCGGGCAAGGCTAATCTTCCCCTCGGTGCGCTGCGCCAGCCCATCGAGAGCCTGCGCGGCTTCGGCATCGAGATGTTCGGTGATCTCGCGAAACAGCAAGGCCTCCCGCGCCAGCGTGCGTCGCGCCGAGGGGCGGATCTCCCGCTCGATGACAGGCAGGATCCGCTCGCGGATGCGGTTGCGAAGAAAGGCCGGATCGGCGTTCGTCGGATCCGTGCAATAGGAATGGCCGCCGTCCGAGAGGTAGGCGAGGATCCGCGTTCTCGGGATCGCGAGAAGAGGTCGCACGCGAAGTCCGGGTCCGCGAGGCGCCATCGCGGCGAGCCCGCGCGGGCCGGCCCCCGTCAGAAGCCGCATGAGGACGGTCTCGGCCTGATCGTCTCGCGTGTGCCCGAGCACGATCGCGTGCGCGCCGGCCTCCG
>JAGVPR010000315.1 GCA_020052115.1 Candidatus Eiseniibacteriota bacterium | reverse complement strand
TGCCCGCCGCCCGAGGCGAGGCAGAGCACTTCGGCGCCGGCGAGCGGCGGGAACCATGACCGCGGCACAGGCTTCGTCGGCGTGAGCACGATGCTCCACTCGCCGCACCTCGCGGCGGCGATCACTTCGGGGCCGACCGGCACGGTCCACTTGTTTCCGCGGGAGACTTCCCCGTCCCAGGCCTGCGCGTTGTGCTTGAGGATGTCGGTCATCGTCGTCGCTTCGCTCTTCCTTCAGGCGCGTGCAGAGAGTCACTCGTGCGGCGGGCTCTCGTCCCCCCACCAGCTCCGCGGCTTGACCTCGCGCTCCGGCGTGGCCGTCACCCATTCTTCCTCGCGGCGGATGAACGACTGCTCGTGCACGACCACCGAGAAGCGCAGGCGCTCGTAGCCGTCCGGCCTTCGCAGAAGGCGCACGAAGCGCTGAGTGGAGTAAGCGAGGACGCTGTCGGGGGTCACAACGAGGAAGCTGTCCACCCGAACCATCATTGTGTCAACGCGGGAGACGCCATCCATGCGCTTCTGAAGCGCGTCGCGCATTTCGGCCGGCGTGATCACCTGTCCATCCGGAGAGCGGAGCGAGACGGTCACCGTGTCCGGGATCATGATCCGCGCGTCGCGTGCTTCCCAGGCGCGCCGGGCGATGTCCACCTTCTCGAGGATGATCGCCTCGATCGCCTTCCTGTCGGCCGACTTCAGTCGCGACGCACGGCGCGCCCCCGCCTCCTCGGAGCAAGAGGCGCTCAACAGAGCGACGAGAAGCAGGACCGTTCGTCCGCGCATAGGAGAGCATTTTCGCACAGGTGCGGCGCGTAGCGGAAGGGGGCGCTGCGGCAAACGCATGCAGCGTCCCCCCAAGCTCACCCCTCTACCCGGACCTTTCCCCGGTCCATCTCCCCCTCACTTGGGCCAGAGCGCCCCGAAGACACCACCCGTCAAGAACCCGTAGATGAGTCCGTCGAACATGGACGTCAGCGTCGTCTTCCACGAACGCGCGTACCAGATCGAATTCTGGAGCAGCGCGAGCGAGTATCCGGCGAATGCCGTCGCGCCCGCGAAGCGATGAACCGCGAGGTACGGGCTGCCCGGCGGGAGCGCCCGCCCGGCGATGTAGGCCGCGAAGAGGCCCACGACGACCGAGTACAGGAACCAGAGCACCAGGCTCTTCCCCATCCCGAAAGGACCGTTCGGCATGATCGTGAAGACGGCGACCGGGCCCTTGTTCAGCTTCTCGAGGTACTCCGCGGACTTCATGTCCTTCGAATTGGCGGCTCGCGGGAGCATGTAATCGCCGGGAGGGATGTTGAACGGGCGCAGCGCGTCCATCACGCCGTCCTCTTTCGGCACCTTGCGGAAGTCGTTCTTGTGGTAACCGAGGACCATGTGGATGATGGAGCTGGCGACGAACACCACGACCGACGACAGTAGAATCGGGATCCAGAGAGACATGAGCGGGACCATTGCGGCCTCCTTTCGCCGGGAGAGACCCTTCAGCCAGGGCCGGGGCACATTGTAGCCTGGCCGGTCGGGGATTGCAGCACGCCCGCGCCGCCCGCAGAGCCGGCGCGATGGAGAAAGGGCGGCCCCCCAAGCGGGACGGCCGCCCTTCGCACATCACCCGGCCGGCATGGAGAAAGCCACGCCGGCCCGAGCGTCACTACTTCTTCTTGCGGCTGGTCTTCTTCGCCGGCTTCTTCGCGGTCTTCTTCTTCGCGGCCTTCTTCGCCTTCGGCATGCAAGCCATTCGGTACTTCCTCCCTTTGGACCTGGTGTCCATCACTCCCGGAATGAAGCCTCCGGACTTTGCGGGTCAGCGCGATGTCCACGGCCCGTGCGGACCAGCCGACGAAGCAACGGCACGAGGTGAACCCGCTCTCGGCGGAGCAGACTATTCGATCCTCTTCAGCGCTGTCTAGATGGATTGACGGATTTCGAAGATTTTTCTTCGAGCGAGGACGGCGGTGGCGCGGCGATGCACGCATGACGTTGCATGCTGTATTCGCATCCGGAAGTCTGTTATACTTGCCGGCAACCGCTTGGAGTGGTGTGAGGGGCGCCCGGGGGTGATAGAGCGGACGATCAGCCTTCAAAGCACTTCTCCGGGAGGTTCCATATGGCGCGTACCGCCAAGACGCGTTCTGCCGTGGCGCTCGGTCTCTTCCTCACGTGCTGGCTACCTGCTGCCCCGACTCGCGCCCAGACCCGCCTCTATCTCGCCGAGAGCGCCTACAACGATCCGAAGCTCAAGACCATGTTCCTGGACGGATCGGCGCCGCAGGAATTGATCGCGCCACCAGCATCGGACTGGCTTCCCGTCGGCCTCGACTATGATCCCGTCGCGGCGAAAATCTACTGGACCCACGGGGGCACTCCCGGCTTGATCCGTCGCGCGGATGCCGACGGCAGCAACCAGCAACTGCTTCTCTCCGGACTCAACAATCCACGCGGCCTCTCCCTCGACACGCTGAACGGCTGGATGTACTGGTCGGAGTCCCAGCCGGAGGGGAACGCCATGGGGCTCATCCGGCGAGCGCACCTCGACGGCACGGGAGTTCAGACGATCTACACGCTCACCCCATATGATCCAGCGTTCTCCTATGTCGGGATGCCCAGTGTTGATCCTGCAAATGGGTACGTGTACTTCTGCGCCGCGAACGAGATCCGCCGCGTGAAGCTCGACGGAACCGGATCCGTACAGACCGTCGTTCGCGGCGTGAACACGGCGGTGGCTGTGGCCCTCGATGTTTCGAACAACCGCATCTACTTCCTCGACTCGAACACCAACAGCGACGTCCTGGCGAGCGCCCGGCTGGACGACAGCGACTTCACCGTTCATCTGGACGACTCGCCGGGCTCCTTCGAAGATTGCGCCTTCTTCGACCTTAAGCTCGATCGCCTCGCCGGGAAGACCTACTTCACCGACGAGACGGCCAAGACCGTCCGCCGCTGCAATCTCGACGGGACGGATCTCGAGACGATCTACACGAGCTTGGACCCGCAAGCTCCGACAGGGCTTACCTTCGATGCCGACCCGTTGCAGCCGATCCTGGACTGCAACCAGAATGGCATCCGTGACCTCGATGACCTGGACGGCGGCTTCAGTCAGGACTGCAACGTAAACGGCATTCCGGACGAGTGTGAAAGTGATCCCTGCCTCCCCGTGGTCTTCGATCTCGACCACGGGAGCAATCCGGACGCGAACGGGCGCACCTTGAGCGGGAACCCGACGAGCGGCGTCGAGGTGTTCCAGCCATTCTCGTTCGCGACTGTGCCCGAGGTGCCGGGGCTTGTGCTCGAACGGATCGGGCTCGACGGGTGGACGCACAACTTCGAGAACAGCGGATTCCGCGCGACGATCTTCCCCGACAACGGGGCGGGATTCCCGGACGAGAGCCTGCCGCTGGCGTGGGCGGACTTCCAGTTGAGGTTCAGCCCCAATACTATCGTCTGGGCCTATCGGGACGTTTCGGTGTTCCTTCCCTCGGGCCAGTACTACATGCGGCTGACGGCGAACGCCCCACAGTACGATGCGGAACTCAACGTGGGCATCTCCGGTCCGCCCTCCTTCTCGAGGAGGCTGAGCAACGGACAGATCGCGCCGTCGGCCTATTCGATCGCCCTGCGGCTCAAGTTCGCCGGCGTGTCGTCCGCCCCGGAATCTCCGCGCCCAAGCCTGATCTCTCTGGCGCCCCCGGCGCCGAATCCCGCCTCGCGGAGCGTTCGCATCGGATGGAGCAACCTGCGCCCCGGGCTTGTGCGGCTCTCGGTCATGGATCCCGGTGGACGGGCCGTGTGGTCGCGGCCGAAGGAGTGGTTCGAGCCCGGCGAGCATGCCGTTCTCTGGAACGGTCGAGACTCCGCCGGTCACCTCTGTCATTCAGGGACCTACTTCGTTCGCCTCACCGCGCTCGACGAGGACGGACAGGAACGCGTCGTCACTCAGACGATCACGCTCGTGAGGTGACGGCGGGTGCCGTCGCGTGAGGGTTGGTCTTCGAGCACGGAAACGTGATCGTCATCGAGGATGCTTGCATCTCAAACGCTCTCCAGCGTCTCACGACGTGGAATCATCTCTCCCCTCCCTCGAAACCTGACTCGAGGGACAAGTGAGGGGGCACGATGAGATTCCAGCGACGCTGCAAGCGCCCGCCGCGCGCCCTCGGGCCCAGATAGACAGGCTGCTTGGGCACGCGTTTCTCGAGGCGGCGCATCAACGCCTCACTGCCCTTCCCCGCGTCGGGATGGCCCTCGAGAAACCACCCGAGCGCGGCGTCGAGAACGCGACGGTCGAGCAACCGCAGGTAGGTATCTAGCACGTCGAGGTCCAGATGCTCGAACCCCGCGGCCGACTCAACGTGCTCCTCCAAGCCGCCGACCCACCGGGGTGAGAAGAAACCATCCACGAGCGTCCGCTCGGGGCCGGTCACTCGGAGAACGGTCCCCCGCCGATCCATTGTGAGAACTCCAAACGCAGTTTGGCCCTTATCTACAAGAACGCGTGGATGAGAGAGCGCCGGCCACTCCCGTCCATCGAGACGGAGCGTCCGCCTGGGACGCGCCGTCAGGTACGAGTACCGATGGAACACGCTCCGAGCCACACCCAGCAGGTCCAGCGCCGAGTGGTGCGAGAGCGCGGCATCCGCTCGAAGAGCTGCGGCCACGAGGTATGGATCCGGAACGAAGTTCTTGGGATCGGCATCCACGGGCACCACGGCGTAAAGCCCGCGTGTGAGATGCCGGAGCCTCCCCGTGGAGGCGTAGTACTTCGCACTTTCCCTCACGCGCGAGGCGTGTGCGCGACCACCAGCAGCTTGAAGCCACGCCTCGTAGCTCAGCACCGGATGACGGGCAAAAAGGCTCTTCGGGGACGTGCTTCCTGCGACGACCCCCGACTTGCGCATGACTGTCATAGTAGGGGTATTATACCCCTATAACGGGTAATTATAGCAAGTAAAATCCCTGACGGGCGCATGTCACCGAAGAGGCATCAAAGCTGAGACTTCCCGCGATCCTGACGCGCTCCACCGGAATGCGCCCTCGACACCCGAAAGATGCGCGTTGTACGCTCAACGTACATTCGTTACCCTCTTGCGTGGAGGGCTTCGTGACACGGGCGGAGGCGGAGGAAGAAGCGATGAAGGTCGTCTGCCCGAACTGCGGCAGGAAAGCAGCCGTGAGCCGAGAGTTGGCCGAGTACCGCTACAACGAGTCCGGCCTCAAGAACGTTCGCTTGAAGGGCGGAGTTACGGAGACGACTTGCTCGGAGTGCGGCGAGACCTACGTCCGCGTCGAGAAGGAGCCGCAGCTGTTGCAGGTCATTGCCCTTGGGCTCCTGATGAAGCCTGGCTATCTCACCGGCCCAGAGATGAAGTTCTTGCGAGCTGCCTGCGAAATGACTCAAGCGGAACTCGCGGCCGAGTTGCGGCACCGCCGGGAGACGGTTTCGGAGCGGGAGTCGAAGCTCAATCCAAAGCTCACCATGGCGGAGGAAGTCCTTTTTCGCCTCGTATTCCTCAGGAGCTTTCACGCCTATCTATCGAGGGAGGGCAAGAATCACCTGACCGACGCACACCGGGAGCAACTGTCCGATTTCTCTCAGCGCTTCTGTGAATTCGCGTCGCAGGTGGGACAACGAATGCTCCGCTACGTGATCGCTCTGGAAGAACGTGAGGGACTCTGGCACCTCGGTGCGGCGGCGTAGCGGTTGACGTGCATGCCACAACATCGGATAACGAAGTCTAGAGTGTGGGGGGGGTGTCGTGGCGCCCGCCCCGAGTTGATATCCGTGAGTACAGCCATCGCTAACCGGGGGTCGCAGCGAACAGGTGAATCAAGGGGGTGGTGGAACTGCGAGCTTCAAATCGCGGCGAGCTTCTGATTCACCCCGTGTGGGCCAGGTCGACGTCAGAATCCTCGCTCACCCTCTAAAGACCTCGTTTCCGTGCCAGTCAAGAAGCGCTTTCTTGGGTCGGCTGAGCTCACGTACAGGGAGAACGATCGGTCGGCCGTTCAAGTCATAGTAGCTTCGGCCGTTCTTGAACTCGTCGCGAAGCCTGTCGCCGACGCGAAACACGTAGTCCGGAGTGACCGTGACGTAGCCCCGATCAAAGAGACGATGCAGATCGCGGCGAAGCAGGAGGCCGTTTTCAACCCGATGTTCGCCGCCTCGACCATAGGGCACAATGTGCGCAGCCTCCAAGACTGGCATCGAATGCTCATGTGTGACAGCGCAGGCGCCGTCATAGGCGTCCCGAACTGCCATGCTGAACAACCCCTGACCGAAGCGCGGACGTACAAGCACCGGGCTTCCATAGCGCGGCGACCCTTCAGCCACGAGCTCGACCGACCGTTCGACATTCCAATACCGTGTGCCCATTCGCGCGCGCCCAAGGCACTCTTCGAGGACTCTGCGTCCCTCGCCTTGGTCGAGATGATATGTCTTGCCTTGTTGAATCCCCGTTCTCGCCCAGTCAGTCGGCGCAGACACCCACTCATCTTTGGCGAAGAAGACGGGAGCTGAAATCATGACGCACCCGATCTCAAAGTTCCCCGCCCGGATTGACTGCCCGTCATCTCCACGGAGGCGGGCAATTCGATCAATCATGGATTCGAAGTCGGGTGCGCCATTCATCTCACCGAAGCAGTCCCAGGCCAACCATGCTGGGAGGCATTCGAATCGCTCGAAGAATCCGAATCCGGCAATCGCCTTGTGAGGGGCGCGCAATTTGAAGAAGAAGAACTCGCCGGGCTTCAGCACCCGAAAGGTGCGTCCTCCGTGCGGTTGCCAGAAATTCACTTCATCAACGTGAGGATGAGTGGACAGGAACGAATACCAGTCCGGATCAGTCAGCGCCATGTAGCCCTTCGCAGCGTCCAATGAGCACTCCAGTCTTCTCCCCCCCTACCTCCCCCCCACCTCCCCCTTCACCACCCGCACCGCCGCCGTCGCCGCGCCGACCCCCGCCCCGTTCAAAAGCACGGACACCCGATGCCGCCCGACAGGCACCTCGAGCGCGATTCCGACCGACCGCCCCGGCGTGACCTCCGCCATCTCGGGATACTGCGTCGTGTGCGAGGCGCGGGATTTCAGCGAGAAACTCTTCCACGGCTTTCCATCGAGGAGTGTTTTCACGACGTAGCTCTGCGTGGTGCCGTTCGTCATGCCGAAGTCAACCCGCGTATCCACGCGCATGCGGAGCGGACCGATCACCGACAACTCGACCGGCGCGGTCGCGGTGAAGCGGTAGCAGGTGAGTTCGGTGTCGCCGCTACGAAGCCTCAGCGCCTTCTCGAACTTGGTCGGCGCGAACGGCACCCACTCGACCTTGGCCTTCTTCGCGGTCCCGCGGTACAGGCGCACGGCCGCGGCACTCCCGGCCTCCGACGGCATCACCCGCACCCGATGCCGCCCCGCCGGGATCTCGAACGACCGCTTCGCGAGCACGCCGATCGCCTTGCCGCCCGGGGCCGAAGCCGTCTTGGAGGAAGCCGCCTTCAGGGTAACCGTCTTCGGCGCCCCGCCATCAATCTCCACCTTCAAGATCACAGGATCCCCGCCCGGCTCGGGGGCCATGTTTCGCGCTATGACGCGAAGCCGCGTCGGCCCGACGACCACCGCCTCCACCGGCTTCAGCACCGTCGCCTGGTAGTAGGTCAGCGTCTTCTTCCCGACCGCGACCTTGACCACGCCCCCATGCGACGACGCCTTGAGCCTCGTGCTCTTCGCGGAAGCCGGCCCCGCGCACAGCACCACCGCCAGCACCGCCACCCACATCCCCCGAAGCGACATCAGCGGCCCCTTTCCTCCAACGGCGCCATCCCCGGCAGCCCGGGCACGGGCGCCTCCATCGCGGCCTTCGCCGCGTGCTTCCTCGAGCGGAGGACACCGAAACAAAGAATGAGATAGGTGATCAGGGCGGGAATCGCGATGCGGAGATCATACGCCTCGCGGTAGAAGATCTCCCCCTCGCCCACCGGCGGCACCGCCTCAGGCACGATCGGGAGCCCGTACGCCTCCGCGATCTTCTGCACGTCCAGGATGTGGATGATCGGCAGGCCCTTCTGGGCGTAATGGTGGAGCGTCCCGCGCTGCGTCCAGTTGTACTCGGGGATCATGCGGTTGAAGCCGGGCTTGATGAGCGCGCTGCTCTGCTCGTTCCCCAAGCTTGCGGCCCCGCCGCCGATGTTGACGTACGCGCGCACCCCGCCCACGCCGGCCGCGCTGTCGTACATCGCGATCCTCCGCGCCACGGCCTGCTCCAAGGTCGGCTCGCGGATGAACGCCACCTTGTTCCGCTCGATGGCCTCGCGAAGGAGCGTCCGCCCCTTCGGTGAGAGCGCCCGTCCGCGATCGTTGCTCCCTCCCAGGGAAGCCGCGAGGCTTCGCGCATCGAGGATCCCCTTCTCGCGAAGGAAGCTCTCCATGTCGAGCCACGTGAAAGAGGGATCGTTGGCGCCCCACATACTCGCCCCGGCCGAGGTGATGACGAGCGGCCGAAGCCCCATCTCCTGTGCGGCCGCGAGCGCGGCGATGTTCATCGCGGGGAACGACCCGGTGAGCGAGAACGCGACCGCATCGCCTCTTTTCAAGCGCGCCTTGTGGAAGTACTCCACGAACACGGCCGCGAAGTTGGGGTTCACGGTGGTGAGCTTCGCCTCGAGCACGCCGCGATCTGTCGTCGTGAGCGTGTGCTCCTGACCGATCAACCCGCTCGCCTCGGGATCGTTCTCCATATCGAGCGTCGAGGGCGCCCCCATCCGGTCGAGCCGGATCGCCTCGAAGCAGCGCACGGCCCGCGTCGCCGCGGCCATCTTCTGCTTCAAGAACGGCCGCGGCTGCATCTGCCGCGTCATCTCGCAGACCGCGTGCATTCCGAGGCCCAGGACCGCGAGCAAGACCAGCAGGATGTCGGCCCGTCTCGTCCAGGCCGCGCCCGGAGCCTTGAGACCCAGGAAATCCCGGTGCCTAGAGAAGAGGCGTCTCAAGGAGCGCACCTCCGTGGAGCACGATGAGGACGAGACGCACGAGCACGGCCGCCACACTCATGGCCGCGAGCGTCTGGATGATTCCCTGGCGGGCCATCCAGTACGCGAGAAGGCCCGGGATGATGTAACCGATCGCCGCGATCCCCCCGGCCAAAGACGACCGGCCGAGGTAGGGCACGTAGCCGACGAGCGCGCCGAAGAGGAATCCGAGGAGTACCGCGAGCACCAGCATCCGCCGCCCGTAGATCAGGAAGAACCGCGAGGCGAGCTTGATGCAGGCGTAGGTCACGAGCGCCGCGAGAACGGTGCCGAGGATCATGAGCGGCCGGTCGAGAAAGAGTGCGATGTAGCCGGGAACAACGAAGCCGCCGGCCGCGAAGCCGACCGCCTCGGTGAAAAGAAGGCTCACGACGAGCCCCACGCCGATCGCTTCGGCAATGATCATAGGGTGCCTCCGTGGGGTTCGGCCTTGCACTTGCCTGGGAAGGCGTAAGCCGTCTCGCCCGAGACCCCGCCCGCGTTCGCCGCGAAGGCGAGCACGTCGTGCCCCGGCCCTCCGATGTTCCCGATGCCGGCCACGCGCGCTCTTCCGCGCGAGAACTCCGCGATCTTGTCGAAGAGCGTCTCCGCCGACTCGCCGAACTCCATCCACAGCCGCCCGGCCGGCACCTGTTCGTGGAAGCGCCGGCGCACGCGCTCCGGGGCCCCGCCAATCAGAATGTAATGATCCGCGCGAAGCGACTTCTCCACCGATTCGGCGAACTGCATCGAGCGGTCGAGCCGGTCGGCGCGCAGGTTGATGATGGCGACCGTGCGCTCCTTCGATTCCTCGGGGCTCCAGTCGAGCCCGAGCTTCTGCCAGACGGTGATCGTGGATTCGATGTCGTTCGCCGCGAAGACGCTGCTGAACTCGATGTCGCAATCGAGATGGCGGAAGCGCCACGCGAGACAGGCGCCGATGTCGGGGATCGCCTTGTACATCCCGCGAAGCGCGACGTCGTCCTTGATATTGAGAAGCCGTGTCACCTCGAGCACCGTGGCGACGTTCTCCTCGTGCTCGAGGTACGGGAAGCCCTCCATCGCCTCGGGCGGCACATTCTCCGGATGCCCCAGGCGAAGCTCGCACCCGCGCCCGCGCGCCACCCGCCCGACGAGCGAGCTGTAGCGCGCATCCCCCAGCACCATCACACCGCCCTTCGGCACCGTCGAGGAGAGCGCCACCGCCACGTCCTCCACGGTCGGGCCCATCACATCGAGATGATCGGGGCGCACGTTCGTGATGACGCCGATCGTGGCGTGCATGATCTGATGCTCGGCCACCTCCTGAAGATCCGGGCGGACGGCCATGCACTCCATGACCATCGCCTGCGCCTTCTCGTGGCGCGCGCGGTCCAGGATCGTGATCTGCTCGCGAAGCGAGGCCCCGCCGAGCCGGATGATCGGTTCCTCGCTGCCGTCTGTGAGGATCAGGCGCGGCTTGGAGCCCGTGACCTTGCCGATCGTGCGGATGCCGCCCTCGCGAAGAGCTGCCGCCAGGAGGCGGGTGACGGAGGACTTGCCGCGGCTGCCGTTCACGTGGATTCGGATCGGGATGGAGCGCAGAGCGAGGCGGTGAAGCCACGATTCGTGGGTCCAGAGAACGACGAGAACGGCCAGCAGAAAGATGAGGACGCCCAACAGACCTCCCGACCGGCGCCGCAGAATCCTCACGGCCGGCCGCCGGCCCAGGATGCTCGGCGCGCCCTCTCTACCACACGCTACGAGGGGGTGCGTTTGAACCGCATTCATCTTACTCCGGGGCAGGGCGGGAGCCAACAGGGTCGTGGGGCGGAGATTCGGAGGCGAGCCTTGCGGAGGAGTCGAGGTTCGAGAAGGATCGGAGCCGACTAAATTGCAACGCCGGGCCGGTCCAGGACTGCGCCTTCGCGCAGGCCAGGCTCAGGTCACTCCCAGTCTTCGATCCTAAGACCGATCACCCTCGAGAATTCGCGGGTGTTGTGAGTGATCAGAACGAGATCGTGCGTGCGGGCGATCGCCGCGATCTGGAGATCATAGGGGCCGATCGGCTGGCCGCGTTCCGACAGTTCCGCCCGGATTGCGGCAGCGAATTCCGCAGCGTGGTCGTCGAACGGGAGCGAGACATAGGGCGCGAAGAACCGCTCGAGGAGCCGCAAGTTCGCAGCCGTCCGCGCGCTTCGCCGGGCCCCGTACAGAAGCTCGGCCTTCGTGACGGCCGAAAGCCCGATCTCGGAAGGATCCTCGGCCTGCAACCGGGCCACCAGCCGCGGTGAGGAGTTATTCAGGACGCGGATGCACGCATTCGTGTCGAGCAGGTACATCAGAGGGCCTCGCGTTCTTCACCCGCCCCCTGGCGCGGACGGCGAAGAGGAGGTCCGCTCCAGCCGCCGACGACGTCTTCGAAGTAACCTTTCGGCCACCCCTGGCCAAATTCTCGACGCATGACGCCGGCCAGATACCGCGAAACACTGAGTCCGAGGGCACGAGCACGTGCGCGGAGCATCTTGGCGACCGCCTCCGAGACGTAGAAGTGCAGTTGAGGCATCGAGGCACCCTCCCACATATACGAATACTATGCGCTATATGTGAGTATGGCGCTTGGCCGACTTTCGGTCAAGCTCGGAGGTGCTTCAAACCCGGAGCACGGAATATGCCGGGCGGCCCGCGCCGATGGCGCTACGAGGCCGCGGAAAACGCAGAGGGTGTGACCGCGATTCGCGGGAAGGCAGCGAGTATCTCTGAGTCCGACGTGACCAGTGGGACTCCGAGCAGCTGAGCCAGGGCCACGAATTCGCAGTCGTAGGTCGAGCAATCCGACTCTCGAGCCAGGCGGAGAACGCCTTCGGAGGCCGGAAGATGCTCACGCCTCGAGAGAAGCTCCTCGGCCTTCTTCTGGACTGCGATCGCGTCCTTTACGGACAGATGCCGGCGCCGCACGTACTGGGTCAATATGCTGCGAAACTCGCTTCGCCAGAGCAACGGTGCAGCCCAGTCCGGATCGCGCAGCAATGTCGCCCGTGCCGCCTCCAGACCGGGGCCCCCAAGAAGCAGGTGCGCGATCAGGTTCGTATCAACGACGATCACGATCGGCCCGATCGCTTGGCGCGGCGAAGCGCGGCGTCCGAAACTCGCCCAAGCGCGAGCTTCGTTCGCATGCGATCCACCTCACCGAGCCAGACCGCGACGTCCAGCGCGGGGAGCGCAGTGGCGCGTTCCAGACAGTAGATGACCTCTCCGTTGAGGCTCCTGCGGTTAGCTGCGGCCCGCTTCTTGAGCCGGCGATACAGTCGCTCCGGAACCCCCTTAATCGTCAGGCTGAGCATGACGGCGCCTCCTCAGTGGTTCCAAAACGGAACCATGGGATGATTCTAGCATTGGCTCTTGGAATCGGCAACCGTCGGTGGCAGGGGGCCCCTCATCGGCGAATCAACGAGTTCTGCGATCTGCGGAGGAGCGGCTGGAGAAGGGGCCGATCGAGCCGGGGCGGCTCAAAGAAGCAGATCCTAGATGATGCCGCCCCGGGCGTCGGCACAGGGAACTTCGCATTACAGATGTTTGGACGCGTCACCCCTCTGGGGGATTCACCCGGAATTCGCGATGCCATGGCGCGGAAGCCACCCCCGCGCGGAAGCCGGCCGCAAAGGGACGCTGAACCGCCCCGGAGCCGTGGTAAGATCATTTGCGCACAAACCCGCCGGAACGGCCCGACTCGGCAAGGAGGACATCTTGAGGAAGCGCGCGCGAATCGCCGTGCTGGCCATCTTCTTCATGGCGGCCGGGGCTTTCGCGGATCTCAGGGTTGCCGCCGCCACCATCCTCTCCGACTTCGAATCCGGCTCCGTCACGCTCGAGTCCTACGACCCCGCGGAGGATCTCTCCCCCGACTCCTGGTCGCTCACGACGACGAACACGCACGATGGTTCGGAATATTCGCTCCGCATCTACGGAAACACTTGGAAGGCGCAGCCGATCGAGCCCTACTTGATCTCGCAGGATGCGGTGTTCCGGGTGGCCGTCTACGTGGAATCCAAGGCCGAGATGCAGGGCTTCGGCATCTCGGATGGGACGAACAGCCTGCTCTACGCCGTGGCCGGAACGCAGATGCCGACCGATCCGATGTGGGACGTCGCGTACGAGGGCGCGTTCTCGACGGGCGCGTGGCACGTCTACATGCTCCCCGTCGGGAGCGACTGGTTCGCGCGCTACGGCTACAACCCCGCGATCACGCGCCTCGTCTTTCTGAACGATCGGGACGCGGGATCGGGTGCGGCCGTCTTCGACGACGTCGAGGACGTGACGGCCGATCTGCCGTCTCCGCCCGAGGTGCACATCGTGACCGGCGCGCAGAAGACGACGCAGCTCGGCGCGCGGCTCTTCCTCGTCGGCGTGCAGTTTCACGCGCAGGTCTTCGACTCCGACAGCGACACGCTCTACCACCACTGGGATTTCGGCGACAGCACGACGAGCGCCGAGACCGACCCGTTCCACGAATTCCTCGTCGCCGCCGACTACACCTTTACGGTTTCGCTGCAGGTACAAGACGACACCGGCCTCTGGGGCCGCGATTCGACGCAGGTGACGGTGGATCCGGGCGGGCCGGGAGCGCCGCTCACGATCAACTTCGTGGGCGACGTGATGCTCGCGCGAAACTACGACACTCCCGGCGGGCTCATTGACACGCAAGGGGTCGAGGCGATCTTCGAGCCGACGCGCGCGGTTTACGGGGACGCCGCGGATGTCTCGGTCTGCAACCTCGAGTGCCCGCTGACCGACGAGGGCACTCAGCATCCGACGAAGTCCATCGTCTTTCGCGGCCGGCCCGCGAACGTCGCGGGGCTCACCTACGCGGGGATTGACGTCGTCTCGCTCGGCAACAACCACATCATTGACTACGGCCAGCGCGGCATGGAGGAGACGATCGAGGTGCTGGAGGCGAACGCCCTCCGCCATTCGGGCGCCGGGGACAACGAGTACTTCGCCCTGGAGCCCGTCATGTGGACCGAGCGCGGCGTGGCGCTCGCCTTCCTCGGCCAGTGCAACCGCACGGGGCGCGAGTACAACTACCAGCCGTTCCTGGATGCGGCGTACAACAAGCCGGGCTTCGCGTACCTGATCGAGCCGAACCTCTCGAACGCGATCGAAGAGGCGAGCATGATGGCCGATCTCGTCGTGATCCAGATGCACGCCGGGATCGAGTACACGACCGCGCCCTCGAAGGACGGCCCGCCCATCGAGCCGTCCTTCGACGCGATCGGTCCCGAGCCCGGGCGGCCGGAGCCGCGGTTCATCACGGAACCGACGCTTGCCGAGCGGCAGCTTCGCTGGGGCGCCGTGGACGCCGGCGCCGACCTCGTCATCTGCCATCACCCGCACGTGCTCCAGGGCTTCGAGGTGCACCGCGGCGTCCTCATCGCGCACAGCCTCGGCAACTTCGTCTTCGATCAGAGCTACGCCGAGACCTTCCCTTCGCTCGTCCTGAGCGCGGTGTTCGACAAGACCTCGTTCCGCTCGTTCACTTTCCGTCCGGCGTTCGTTGACCACATGATCCCGAGGCCAGCCACGGGCCGCCTCGGCCGCGAAATCCTCGACCGCGAGGCGGAGTACTCGCGGCCGCTCGGCGCGGTGATCTCGACCGATCCCCAGAACTCGGTCGCGACGATCCACCTCGATCCGGGCGCGGTCGTGTGGACGCCGTCGGAATGGTCGCGACGGGTGCCGCTCGTCGCCGAGACCGGCGGGTTCGTGACGCCGCCTATCGAGCGGCCGGGCGCCGGGATGCTCTCGCGCGTGCTGTCGGTCGAAGGCGGCGCTGGGATCGAGGTGCGCGTGGGCCGCGAGATCCTCTGGCACGGCGACTTCGAGGCCGAAGGCGCATCGCTCTGGAACCTCAACAGCTCAGACGAGGTCTACGACACGTCGATCACGCACCAGGGACTTCGCTCGCTCAGGCAGCGCCGCACGTCCTCCAACACGGGGGCGGTGACGACCGATCTCGAGGGCTACCCCGCAGCGATCGGCGGCACGGATTACTCGGTGTGCGGCTGGATCAAGACGGAGAACGCGACGAACGCGAGAATCACGGCCCGGCTCTTCACCGGACGGGGCAGCGGCCAGGTCGGAAACGCCGACGCGGGCGCGCCGCTCTCCGGAACGAACGACTGGACCTGGACCTGGGCTAACTTCCAAACATCGTCCGCCGCCTCGTACTTGAACCTCCGGCCTCAGATGGACAAGCCCGCGAGCGGCGAGTCGTTCGCCTGGTACGACGAGGCGCGCATCGTCTCCTGGGAGGCGTGGCAGTCGGCGTCACTGCCGCTTCCGGTTTCTTATCCCGGCAGCGCGCGCTTCATCCAGGTGCGCTCGGCCGAGGCCGCGGACTCAGTGCTCGTGAGCTGGGAGGACGTGCAGGTTGGAGAGCCCGCTGTGTCGGTCGCCGACAGCGAGGGGCCCGGCGCCCCACCGTTGCCCTTGCTTCGATCTCCCTATCCGAATCCCACCCCCGTCAAGACCGCGATCGAGTATGTCCTCGCGAAACCCTCGCGCGTGCGGCTCGAGATCTTCGACGTCACCGGCCGCCGCGTGGCCGTCCTCGCCGACGAGACGCGCCCCGCCGGTGTTCATCGCGCCGAGTGGGATGCGCGCGGGGCGGCCTCCGGGTTATACTTCTGCCGCCTTGATGCGGCGGGAGCGGTGAGGACCCGCAAGCTCGTCGTCATGAGATAGCCCTCAACGGAAGGAAGAGCTTCATGCGCGCGCAGCGGTCCTTCTCCCAGCTTGCCGTTGTCGTCGGCGCCGCCCTCATCGCCACGATCGGCGCGCTTCTCATCGCCGGCTGCGAGAGCCGGATGAACTCGGGCGCCTACGCGCCCGACTCGACGCTCGTCTACGGTTCGCGCCGGGCCTCCGACATCAGCGCGACGATCTCCTTCGCCCTCAAGGGGAGCAAGAAGGCCGAGGAAGCGCGCAGGGCGGCCATCGAGGCGAAGAAGCGGGCGGAGGAGGAGCGCAAGGCGGCGATCGAAGCGAAGAAGCGCGCCGAGGCTGAGCGCAAGGCCGCCGAGGCGAAGAAGGCCGGCTCGAAGAAGAAGGGCTCGTCGAAGAAGGGCAAGGACGCGAAGAAGAAGGCGGCGCCGAAGGCCGCCGAAGTCGAAGCGGCGGCGCCTGACACAGTGCGCCCGGTCGCGAAGAAGACGCCCAAGCCGCCGAAACTCGTCGAGGACCGCGTCTTCGAGATCGAGGAAGGCGCGCGCGTCCAGGCGACGATCACGCTCACGAACCGCCTCGCGCGCGGCCCGAGGCCACTGCTGCTCCACTTCGTGTGGATCAGGCCCGGCGGCATCCGGACGTACAAGAAGCTGATCGAATTCGATCCCACCGGCACAGACTCCACGCTTACCGGCGCGCTCACCATCTCGCCGGACAAGCGCGCGGCGGGCGACTACAAGCTTCGGCTCTACCTCTTCCGCGAGCTGATCGCCGAGAAGAGTTTCACGCTCTCTGGCACGGGGCTCCAGGAGACGGAAGAGGGCGAGAGCCAGATGTAGAAGAGCTGTTTCCCCCGCACGCCGCTACGGCTCAATGGACTTCGCAAGGTGCGCCCGCAACCACCGGGCCAGCGCAGCCTCTGGCAGCCGGCCGGCGGCCAGCCTGACCATCACTGTCACCACCTCGGTCTCGAGCGCTTCGATCTCGTGACCGTTGAGGCCCAGGAAGATGAGCATGGCCATGAACGCGATCCGTTTGTTCCCGTCGCGATACGGGTGGTTTCGCGCGAGCCCGAAACCGTACGAGGCGGCGAGCGCCGCCATATCCGGTTTGCGCGCATAGGCCCAGCGGTGCCGAGGACGCGCAAGCGCCGACTCGAGAGCATTCTCGTCGCGAACGCCCGGCAGACCGCCATGCTCGCGAATCAATTCAAGATGAACGGCGTCCAGAACCAAGCGATCGACCCAGTGCGGTTCGCCTCGCACGGACACGGTCTACTTCGCGAGTTCGCGCAAGGCGTTCCGGTACTTGCGCGCGGCGCGGTTGGCGATCGCGAGTGCGCGTTCCGTCTGCGGATCGTAGGGGGTCAGCAGGATGCCTTGTTCCGTTTCGACCGCGAAGACGCGATCGCCCGGGCTGAGATGGAGCCGGTCGGCCATTTCCTTGGGCAGCGTCGCTCCAATGGAGCCGCCGACCTGACGCAGGGTGATCTCGCGGGTCATGTTTACCTCCCGTGAAAGCGACAGCGGGAGAGTAGCACATTCGTGCTACCGAGGGCAAGCCCGGGAAAATCGCATCCAGCCCCTCAGATCAGCTGGATGATCTTGTTCTTGCTCCGGGCCTTCACGCCCCCGAACCACTTCGCGAGCGGATACATCACGACGAGCAGCGCGACCCATCCTACGAAGGACGCGATCACCGCACCCTGCCGGTAGTACAGCCCGAACCGGTCCGCCACGAGCGACAGGATCGCGATGTGCGCGCAGTAGAAGAAGAGCGGCACCTTCCCGATCGCTCCGAGCCACCGCACGAGGAACGGCACGGCCTCTCCGATGAGATGGATCACGCCCACCATGACGCACACGGAGCCGAAGAACCACATGTTGTGGAAGAGGCTCGGCGGGTACTTCGTGTCGAGGAAGAAGGAGTAGCTCCCGAGAGTATCGAAGGGACTCAGGTTTCCGTAGCCGCGCCCCATGCGCACGAACGCCGCAAGCGCGATCGCCGCGAACCCGATCGCCAAACTCCATGCGATCCGCGCCCGCGGCGTCTTCCACGACACGAACCAGCCGGTCGCCATGACCGACCCCATCGTGGCGAGCGCGAACCACGGAAGCACGGGGTACTTGTTGAAGCTGCCGGCATCTATGAATGTCTGCATCAGGACCCGCTGCCATGCGATCGCGGCGTCGTACTTGATCGAGATGAGCAGCGGGTGCACCGCGAGCACCAGGAGCGCGATCGCGAGCCGCACGTACCAGCGCCAGTTGATGAACAGCGCCAGGAGGCACATCGAGATTCCGATCGTCGAGATGATGCCGATGTGCGTGAAGTTCATGCGGCGAAACGCGAGCCAGGCGGCGTTCACCCAGGTGAGCTGCACGAGGATCAGGAAGAGCCCGCGCTGCATGATGTGCCACTTCGCCTGCCACTGCGAGGAGCCGTCCACGATCCGGCGCGTGTACGAGAACCACGACACGGCCCCGTTCATCATGAGGAAGCCCGGCGCGCAGAGATAGCCCATGTATCGAAGCCCGAACTGGCCCGGCCCCGAGAAGAGCGGGTCGAACATGTCGAGTGTTTTCCACGCGCCGTTGAAGTAGCCGGAGCTGTGGCCGAGCGCCATCATGACGCCGACGAGGCCGCGGAAGCGGTCTATGAACGAGAATCGGTCGCGGGAGCTGCGGGGTTTCGCTGGCTGCGCCGCCGTGCCGGCCGCGGGATCAACCTTGGAAACTGTGAGCGCCGGCGATGTGCCGGCCGCCGATGCATCCGCCATGACGTCCTCTCCCGGATCCGGCCCCGCCGTCGCAGGGCGCCGTGCTGCGTTCGGAGCACGAACGGCGGCGATTGTGTCACGGGAGCCGCCCCGGCCGCAAGCGCCGCGTCACCGGCGCGTCACCGGCCGCGGCACTCCGAAGCTCGAGACCATCGAAAATGTTTCCCTCGCGTTCACGTCCTTGTATCATCTTGCGGCGGGTCCGGGCGCTCAAGACCGCCCGGCATCGCGGGACCGTCGAGGTGTTCGCTTCGAGCCGTCGCACCGGGGTGAGGGACGATGGGCCAGGGTCTTTTCAGGGTGAACGGTGCATCGGTTCTCCGGCTTGCGATTCTCGCGCTGACATTCGCGGCAGGTCCGGTCGCCGGCGGAACCAAGGACCCGCTGGCGGCCGTTGACCCCGCGAGCCCGGCGGCGCCCGACACGAC
>JAGVPR010000323.1 GCA_020052115.1 Candidatus Eiseniibacteriota bacterium | reverse complement strand
TGAAGCCCCGGTAAACGGCGGCCGTAACTATAACGGTCCTAAGGTAGCGAAATTCCTTGTCGGGTAAGTTCCGACCTGCACGAATGGTGTAACGATCTGAGCGCTGTCTCCTGGACGAGCTCGGCGAAACTGTAGCAGCGGTGAAGATGCCGCTTACCCGTGACTGGACAGAAAGACCCCGTGCACCTTTACTGTAGCCTGGCATTGGGTTCCGGCCTTGCATGTGTAGGATAGGTGGGAGGCAATGAAGCGGGGGCGCTAGCCCTCGTGGAGCCGTCCTTGAAATACCACCCTTGCGATGTTGGGATTCTAACCTACCGCCGTGATCCGGCGGAGGGACAGTGCCAGGTGGGCAGTTTGACTGGGGCGGTCGCCTCCCAAAAGGTAACGGAGGCGCCCAAAGGTTCCCTCAGTGCGGTTGGTAACCGCGCGTGGAGTGCAATGGCACAAGGGAGCTTGACTGCGAGACCTACAAGTCGAGCAGGTGGGAAACCAGGGCATAGTGATCCGGCGGTTCCGCGTGGAAGGGCCGTCGCTTAACGGATAAAAGGTACGCCGGGGATAACAGGCTGATCTCCCCCGAGAGTTCACATCGACGGGGGGGTTTGGCACCTCGATGTCGGCTCATCGCATCCTGGGGCTGGAGAAGGTCCCAAGGGTTGGGCTGTTCGCCCATTAAAGCGGTACGTGAGCTGGGTTTAGAACGTCGTGAGACAGTTCGGTCCCTATCCATCACGGGCGGAGGAGACTTGAGGGGAGCTGGCCCTAGTACGAGAGGACCGGGTTGGAGCATCCTCTAGTGTACCAGCTATCACGCCAGTGGTAATCGCTGGGTAGCTATGATGCGTCGGGATAAACGCTGAAAGCATATAAGCGTGAAACCCACCCCAAGATGAGGTCTCCCGCAGGGTAACCTGCCTAAAGGCCCCTCGTAGATTACGAGGTTGATAGGCCGGAGGTGTAAGCGCGGTGACGCGTTCAGCCGACCGGTACTAATAGGCCGTGCGGCTTGGCCGAACAATGTGCTCGGCTCGAAACTCTTGCGATCCGCAAGGGCCTCTGTGCAGTCCCGTCTTCCTAAAGCGGTTGTCGCGGGTTTTCCGGCGGCAATGGCGGAGGGGAAACACCTGTTCCCATTCCGAACACAGAAGTTAAGCCCTCTTGCGCCGATGGTACTACTCTGGAAACGGGGTGGGAGAGTAGGTCGCTGCCGGGAATTCTTTCGAGGCCCGTCGCGCGAGCGACGGGCCTCGGCATTTAACGTTGCATGTGTTATTGATCGCGGCCCGGGTAGCTCTGCAGTCCGCGGGCGAGGACGGCCATCGCGCGATCGAGGGCGCCGACATTGAGGACGAATGCGATGCGCGCCTCCTTCGTTCCGAGCCCGGGGGTCGCGTAGAAGCCGCTGCCGGGCGCCAAGAAGGTCGTCTCCCCATCCGCTTGGAATTCCGTGAGCATCCAGATGACGAACTTCTCCGCGTCGTCTACGGGGAACCGGGCCATCTCGTAGAACGCGCCGTGGGGTCTGCCCGCGACGACGCCCGGCATCGCCTGCAGGGCCGTGTGAACCGCGTCGCGGCGGCGGCGGTATTCGGCGACCATCTCCGCGAAGTAGGTGTCCGGCAGGCGCGCGGCCGCCTCCCCCAGGATCTGGCCGAATGTGGGCGGCGAGAGGCGGGCCTGGGCGAACTTGAGAGCGGCGGCCATGAGCTCCCGGTTGCGAGTGGCGAGACAGCCGATGCGCGCGCCGCACGCGCTCACCCGCTTCGAAATCGAGTCCACCATGATGGCCCGGTCATCGAGCCCCGAGAGCGTGAGAATCGGTGTCGGCCCATCTCCCTCGTAAACGAACTCGCGGTATACCTCGTCGGCGATCAGGAAAAGATTGTGGCGGCGGCTCAGCTCGACGAGGCCCGTGATCTCGTCGTGCGTACAGATCGTGCCGGTCGGGTTCCCCGGATTGCAGTAGAGGATGGCGCGGGTCTTGGGGCCTATCTTGCGCTCGATCTCGCCCATCGGGGGAAGCCGGTAGCCGTTCTCGACGGAGCATGTGAGCGGGACGACGCGCGTCTCGAGCATCGCGGCAAAGCCAAGGTAGTTTGCGTAGAGGGGCTCCGGGATGAGCACCTCGTCCCCCGGGTTCGTGACGCAGGCCAGCGCAAAGAGGATCGCCTCGCTCCCGGCCGTGGTGACGAGGATCTCGTCGGATGAGAGGCGGATGCCATGGCGGGCGTAGTACTCGGTGAGGGCCGCACGGTATTCGGCCGTCCCCTGTGACGGAGAGTACGCGAGCACCTTGAGATCGGCCCGCCGCACCGCGTCGAGCACGGAGGCGGGCGTTTCGATGTCCGGCTGGCCGATGTTCAGAAAGTGAACGTGGACGCCCCGCCGGCGCGCCTCATCAGCCAGGGGTACGAGCTTCCGAATGGGCGATGGGGGGGCAACACGGGCTCGCTCAGACAGCTGTGGTCCGGCCATGCACACCTCGCGTCGCCGCAGCGGCCGCCGCGGTCGCGGTGGAATTCCATGTATTCGAGGCGGAGGGGATTGGTCGCAGAAATTGTAAACCGGGGCCACGGTGGCGTCAAATGGGCCATGGAGGTCCTGCGCGGCGAATGTCCTTATCGGATCTCGACGACGCGCCTCGGCCGTGTCAGATCGAGGAATTCGTCCAGCTCCGCTTCATCGCAGTGCTCCGAGTAGGGCACGTAGTGGATCCACGGCCGCCGGCGGCTGCGCCAGGCGGCCCAGCCGGTGGGCACCACGACCGTCTCTCCGCGCGGCTTGAAGTAGCGTTCAAGGTAGCCGACGCCGTACGCCGAGTGGGGCGTCGCCTCCCGGTCCGCCGTCACCCGATCCGGCGCGTCGCCCAGGATCTCGTAGACCCGGTAGCGGTCGCGGGGCACGTAGAAGGGTTGACCGAGCGCGTCGTGGGCGGCGCGGAGCACGCGGTTCTTGCCGATCGTGTAGACGCCGAGCGTCACGCCCGCCGGCGCTGCCCGGCAGATCTCGACGACGCGCGCGACCGCTTCCTCCTGGGGCGGAAACCGCAGTCCGGTTCCGCGGTAGGTGGCGTCGAGATAGAGCACGTCGGCGCCCGCGAGCCGCGACGCCACGCGGCGCACCGTGTCATCGAGGCGGAAGTCGCCCGTGATCACGACGCGCCGGTTGTGCTCCTCCAGGAGAAACATGACGGCGCCGGGGCAGTGATTGGCGTCGAAGGAGGTGAGCGTGACGGAAGCCTCGCCTGAAAACAGCGCCGCTCCGTCCGGTCCCAGGACCATCTGCTGGCCGGGGTCGAGAGGCCTGAGTCGCGCGGCGCTGACACGGCCGATTCCGATGAGCAGCCGGGCGGTCAGCGTCGAGCAGACAATCGGCGCGCCCTCCGGTTTGAGGCCCGCGAGGTGGTCGGAGTGGAAGTGGGTGAGAAGGTGGAGTGTGGCTCCGGCGGGGAAGGAATCCGCGGAAATCCCGTCGGCGACGAATCCGACAGCGGCCATGAACCCGCCTCCGGGACCGCAGGCCGCGGTCCGCTAACTGCTTGAGGAAAAGCCGATTGACACTGTTCAGCAGCCGATGCTAGCATACGATCCGGTGCAATCCCAAGCGCTTGTCCCGTCGGGAAGATTGTGTCGGCCCACGTGCGATCGTCTCCTCGGAGCGGTTCACAGAACGCCTGCCGCTTGAAGCCCGTGGCAAGCCGCGTCGAAGGCCTGGGTCCCGCATCGTGCCCTGAAGGGGCGGGGAGCAGAGTGTTTACCAAGGGGGTGTCAGGGTGAAGGAATACGAAGGCGACAAGATCCGCAACCTCGCGTTGGTCTCCCACGGCGGAGCCGGTAAGACCACGCTCGTCGAGTCCATGCTCTTCACCACCGGCATCGTTCCGAGGCAGGGACGCGTCGCCGACGGGACCACGGTGAGCGATTCGACTCCCGAGGAGATGAGGCGCAAGATCAGCCTCACTTTGTCGCTGGCGCATCTCGAGTGGGGCGGCACCAAGGTGAACCTCATTGACACGCCCGGGTACTTCGACTTCTTCGGCGAGGTGACCGCGGCCCTCGCGGTCGCCGACGCCGCGCTTCTTGTGGTGAACGCACAGTCGGGCGCCGAGGCAGGCACCGAGAGAATCTGGGACCTCATCTCGCCCCGCAAGCTCCCGACGATCGCCTGCATCACGATGATGGACAAGGAACAGGCCGACTTCGACAAAGCCATCGAGACCCTCCGGGGGGACCTCTCGGAGCGGTTCGTCGCCGTGCAGATGCCGCTCGGGAAAGGCCCCGAACACCGCGGCATCGTAGATCTCGTGAAGATGAAGGCTTTCATCTTCGAGGGCGGCAAGGCCAAGGAGACGGCATTGCCGGGCGATCTCGAGGCCCGTGCGCGCGAGATGCGCGATCGGCTCATCGAGTCCGCCGCCGAGGGCGACGACGCCCTCGTGGAGAAGTACCTGGAAGGTGGGGAGCTGAGTCCCGAGGAGATCATCGCGGGGATCCGCAAGGGGGTCGCGGCGGGGAGCTTCTTCCCGGTGCTCGTGGCGAGCGGCGAGAAGGGGATCGGCGTGCCGACCTTGCTCGATTTCGTCGCGGCCTGCGCTCCCTCTCCCCTGGATGCGCGCCGCCCCTTGGCGACGAAACCGGGATCCGACAGCCCGGTGGACGTGGCACCGGACCGAAGCGCTCCGGTCTGCGCCTTCGTCTTCAAGACCGTTTCGGAACACCACGTCGGCGAATTCTCGTACCTGCGCGTCTACTCGGGCGCGCTCCATCCCGGCGACGAGGTGCTGAACGTCTCGCGGGATAAGTCGGAGAAGATGGGCCAGATCTACATGGTCAACGGCAAGGAGCGCCGCGAGGTGTCGCAACTTGCCGCGGGGGACATCGGAGCGGCCGTCAAGCTCAAGATCACGCACACCAACGACACGCTCGCCGCGCGCGAGCGGCCGATTGCCGTCGCCCCGATCGTGTTCCCGGAGCCCGTCCTGACGGTCGCGATCCGACCGAAGTCAAAGGGCGACGAGGACAAGATATCCACCGGGATCGCGCGCATCCGTGAGGAAGACCCGACGGTGAGCTTCGTGAACGACTCCGAGGGCAGGCAACTCCTCCTCAACACGATGGGCGAACTTCAGGCGGACGTCGTGGGCGAGAAGCTGAAGAGTCGCTTCGGCGTCGAGGTGGAGACGGCCAAGCCGCGCGTCCCGTATCGGGAGACGATCAAGGCGAAGATCGAGGCCCAGTACCGGCACAAGAAGCAGACGGGCGGCCGCGGCCAGTTCGCGGACGTGTCGCTCCGGCTGGAGCCGCTTCCCCGCGGCACGGGGTTCGAGTTCGTGGATGATGTCGTCGGCGGGGTGATCCCGAACAAGTACATCCCCGCGGTCGAGAAGGGCGTCGTCGAGGCGATGCAGGAGGGCGTGCTCGCCGGGTATCTGGTGGTGGACGTGAGGGTGAGCGTCTACTACGGCGGGTATCACGACGTAGACTCCTCCGACATGGCGTTCAAGATCGCCGGGCTCCACGCGTTCCGGAAGGGGGTGCTCGAAGCGCGGCCGATCCTGCTGGAGCCGATCATGCGGCTCGAGATCCAGGTTCCAGAGGACCACATGGGCGACGTGATGGGCGATCTCTCCAGCCGCCGCGGGAAGATCCTCGGCATGGAGCGCTCCGGCCGGTTCCAACTCGTAAAGGCGCTGGTGCCGCTCCCGGAGCTGTACAAGTACTCGACCCAGTTGCGCTCCATGACCCAGGGCCGCGCCGAGCACCACATGGAGTTCGACCACTACGAAGAAGTGCCGAAGGAGCAGGCCGAGAAGATCATCGAGGAGGCCAAGGCCGCGACGGCCGAGACCAAGTAACGGGGAGAAGGTCGGGTGAGCGACCCGAGGAGGTGGTAGGGCATGTCCGGACATTCAAAATGGGCGACCATCAAGCGTAAGAAGGGCAAGGCGGACGCCGAGCGCGGGCGGCTCTTCACCAAGTTCATCAAGGAGATCACAATGGCCGCCCGCCAGGGAGGCGGGGACCAGAACGGCAACCCGCGTCTGCGCCAGGCGGTGCTCACGGCCAAGGCGTCGAACATGCCGGCCTCGAACATCGAACGCGCCATCAAGAAAGGCACGGGCGAGCTGCCCGGCGTGAGGTACGAGGAGGTCTCCTACGAGGGCTACGGGCCGAGCGGTGTGGCGGTGCTCGTCGAGGGCTCGACGGACAATCGCAACCGCACCGCTTCCGAGATCCGGCACATCTTCTCGAAGCACGGCGGCAGCCTCGGAGAAGCCGGCTGCGTCGCCTGGATGTTCCAGGAGAAGGGCGTCATCACCGTGGACAAGAAGGCGATCGCCGAGGACCTGCTCTTCGAACTCGCACTGGACGCCGGCGCGGAGGATGTGAGCGCGGAGGAAGACGCGTTCGAGATCACCACCCTGCCGCCCGCTTTCGACGGCGTCCTCGAGGCGCTCCACAAGAAGAACGTGGCTACGCTTTCGGCCGAAAAGCGGAAGATCCCGCAGACGACCGTGATGCTCGGCGAGGGGGACGCTCGCCATGTGCTGAAGTTGCTCGAGATACTCGAGGATCACGACGACGTCGAGCAAGTCTCGGCCAACTTCGACATCCCCGAGAACATCATGGCGAAGCTCTCGGAGTCGGCGGCCTGATCCATGGCGAAACGGCGGCGCGGGGAACCGAGTCCGGAAGTCGAGCCGGTGTGGTCCGGCCCCATCATCCTGGGGGTCGACCCCGGCAGCATGATCACAGGCTACGGCGTCCTCTCGGATCACGACGGAGAGATCCAGCTGATCGAGTTCGGCACGCTGAAGCCGCGGCGGCGCACCGATTTCTCCGGCAGGCTCGCGGACATCTACGATGGGCTCTGCGACCTGATTGATGAGCTTCAGCCCGACGAGATCGCCGTCGAGTCTTGTTTCCACCACAAGAACGCGCGCAGCGCGCTGCAGATCGGGCATGTGCGCGGCGTGATCCTGCTGGCTGCGGCGCAGTCCGGCGCTCGTGTCTTCGAGTACACGCCGGTCGAGGTCAAGATGGCGGTCGTTGGAAACGGCGCGGCCACCAAGAGCCAGGTGCAGTTCATGGTGGAGCGCCTCCTCACGGCGGACGTCGGCCGGCCGAGCCCCGACGAGGCCGACGCGCTCGCGGTGGCCCTCTGCCACCTGCACCGCCGCACGCTGATCGAGCAGATGACGTGATCGCAAGGCTGACGGGCGTGCTCGCCGAGAAGCACCCGACGCTCCTTCTCGTTGACGTGGGCGGTGTCGGGTTCGGCGTGCAAGTGCCGCTCTCGACCTCCAGCAAGTTGACCGAGACGGGCCGCCCCGTGACCCTCCACACGTACACGCACGTGCGCGAGGACGTGCTCCAGCTCTTCGGGTTCCTGACCCTTCGCGAGCGCGCGCTCTTCGAACTGCTGATCAGCGTGAGCGGCATCGGCCCGAAGGTGGCCCTCGGCATTCTCTCGGGCATCGCGCCGGAAGCGCTCCAGCGAGCGGTCGGCGGGAAGGACCTCGCAGCCCTTCAGCTCATTCCCGGTGTCGGGCGCAAAACGGCGGAACGGATCGTGGTCGAGCTGTCGGAGAAGATCCAGATCCTCCCGGGCGTCGAGGAAACGGCGGCGACGGCGCGCGCCGCGGTCCCGGCGGATGCCGTGAGCGCGCTCATCTCGCTCGGATACTCGCGCCCGGCGGCCTCGAGTGCCGTGAAGGACGTCCTCTCGGAGAAGGAGGACCTCGCCGTCGAGGAGATCGTCCGGCGGGCCCTTGCCCGCGTGACGAAGTAGGCTCGAAGCAACCCCCGAGGCTCAGCGCACCACCCCGACCCGTCTCCAAACCGCCCGGCCGGCCGTGTCAATGCGGCAGACGTAGAGCCCCGAGGCGACCGGCGCCCCGTCGCCCGAGCGGCCGTCCCATGCGAACCTCACGCCGCCTCCGTCCGGTACACCAGGATGCAACTCCTTCACCAGCCGACCGGCGACATCGTAGATCCGAACAGTGGGGATGGTCCCGTCGGCCCCGAGCGGCAGGTAGAGCGACGTGGATGTCTTGAGCGGGTTCGGATACGGCGACATGTGGAATGCCGGACTGCCCGGGACCTCCGGCGGGTCCACGCGCACTTCGGCCGAGGAGGCGCTCTCGTTTCCGGCCTGGTCCACGGCGGTGACGCAGTAGTACGTCGTCTCGAATGGCCATTCCGGGTCGGCGTACGAGTTCCAGGGCAGTGGCGTGGCGGTCAGCGCTTCACGGGCGGCGCCCGCGTGCCGCCGGTACACGTGATAGCCCGCCGCGTCCGCTTCCGGAGATGCCGCCCACGCAAGGTCTACGACGTCTTGCTCGAGCCTTGCGGTGAGATCCGATGGGGCGCTCGGCGGCTGGGTGTCGGGCAACGGCCGGGTCGTCGCAGCGGCGCTGTTCGAGACCGGTGAGAGGTTGCCCGCCGCATCTGCGCTGCGCACCGCGAAGTGATAGGCGGACTCCGGCGCGAGCCCCTCGACGAGAAGCGTCTCCGCGTCGCCCGCCGCGGATGGAACCGGCGCGCCCAGATC
>JAGVPR010000101.1 GCA_020052115.1 Candidatus Eiseniibacteriota bacterium | reverse complement strand
CTCGAACAACGGGCCCAGAGCACCGTCTCCGGGGTCTGACCGGCTCCGCCCCCCACCGAACAGTCCGCCCGATCCCGGGTACCCGGGCCGAACGGCGCCCTCCGCAAGCCGCCCGAGCCGCCGCCGCGAGAGGAGTCTTCCCCTGCAGTGACGCGCTTCTCGAGACGACCCTCTCAGAATCGCCACGCGGCATGGACACTGCATTGTGCACCACTGGAGGGCTTTCGCCTCCCCCTCGAATAGCCCCGAACTTCTTCTCATGGGAGGTGGGAACCATGAAGTGCGGCAAGAACACCAGGCTCGTTCTCGGCACGATGGCGGCGACGCTCATGATCGTCTTCGCGGCTTCGTGCACGGAGAACCCGGCATCCACCGGATCGTCGGCGCCGGCGAAGACGATCGTGGACCCGCGGGAGATGCCGGGGATGCCTCCGCCCGCGGAGAGCGTTGCGCCGAAGGTCGAGGCGACGGCCGGCGTCAACATCCAGTTCGTCGCCTCCTGCCCGACGGCCTACCCGTCAACCTCGCTCTCCACGCAGTATCCGTACGCGTATGTGACGTCGTTCACGTGGGAGCCTCGCGGCGCGCTCGAGGTCATTGACATCACGACCGGGCACTTGCCCGTCGTCGTCGGCTCGTACGACTGCCCGCAGATCGGCTGCCTGCGTCTGCCGATTGATGTGCACGCGCAGGGGCAATTCGCCTGGGTGGCCGATTTCTGCGCCACGCCGGAGTTCGGGCCTCACCTGTACGAATTCAACGTCGCGACGCCGACGAACCCCTTCATCGCTTCGTGGGACGGATCCCCGGGGAACCCGCGGAACGTATTCGTCTCGCAAGGCAAGGCCTATGAGGCGAGCTTCGATGGCGGGATGTCCATCTACAACACTAATCCCCTCTGGTGGCAGAGCAGCACCGACGTCGGCCGCACGGCGATGGATGTCTGCGTCGTGGGCAACTACGCGTACGTCGCGGAATACTGGATGAACGAGCTGCCGGCGGCGGGCTCTCTCGTGATCTTCGACATATCGAGGGGCCGGGTGCCGATCGAGGTGAGCCGGATCCGCACCTGGGGCGAGAATGCCTTCGCCGTCTCTCTCTCCTCGGCCGCCACGAGCCCTGTCAGCCCCCACGCCTACATGGCGGATCTGAACGGACTCATGGTCTTCAATGTCGCCGATCCCCGCAATCCGACGAGGGTCACGCATCTGTCGCTGCCGGGCACCGTGCGCTGGGTGTTTGCGCAGGGTCGGTACGCTTACGTAGCGGCTGGGGACGCCGGCGTGTACGTCATCAACATCAGCAACCCGCAGGCGCCGTACATCGCCGGCCACTATGACACCTCGGGATGGGCGATGGCGGTGCAACCGATCGGCAACCTCCTCTACGTGGCCGACTACGACGGAGGCTTCCTCGTCCTGCGCTTCCTCGGCGAAGGGTTCGACTCATAGGCGACTCGGCCGCCCGGCATCCGAGGGGGAGTTGAGGCGGTCTGGGGCCGGGCATGCAGGGTACGCATGCCCGGCTTTCTGTTGACCGGAGCGGTCCTACCTCCGATGTGACTCAGGATCCGGGGCGTAGCAGCCGAAGATTCCTCCGCGCTCGTTTCGCTGCCGCCGGCGAGGCGGAGCGAACGGTCGCCGAGAGCGCGCTAGGGCGAGAACCCAGGCTTGCGCTAAGATCCGAGGCTGGAGGTGTACTTGAACCAACCGAACGTCGTCATCAACTACGCCGGAAAGAAGACCGAGATCCCGAGCGGGACGACGGTTGGGCAGTTTCTCGTCGGGCGCCACGGAAGCTTGCCGAAGGGGGTCTTGGCCGCGCTCGTCAACCGCCGCCTGGTCATGCTCGATTTCCCGCTTCGCGGGCTGCAGGTCGAGCTGGAGTCGGTGCGCACGGATACCCGCGAAGGCGAAGCCGTGGCGCGGCGCAGCTCGAGCCTGATCCTCCTGGAAGCCGCGCGGGAGTTGTTTCCAGATGTAAGGCTCGTCGTGGGTCAGTCGCTGGGCGGCGGCTATTTCTTCAGGTGGTACGCGGCCGAGGCCCTCACGCCCGAGATCGTGGCCTCCATCGGGAAGCGCATGCAGGAGATCTGCGCCGAGGACCGGCCCTTCGTGCGCCGTTCGGTAACGCTCGAGGAGGCCGAAACGATCTTTCGCGCCAGCGGCGACGAGAGCAAACTCGCCCTCCTCGCGACGCACCGCTCCTCGACGGTCGCGGTCGTGAGCTGCGGGCGCTTCGTGGACATCGCCCAGGGCGCCGCGGCGGCCACCACCGGCCAGGTCCGCGGCTGCAGCGTCGTCCCGTACGAGGACGGCCTTCTGCTCCGCTTCCCGCGAAACGGAGACACCTCCCGGATGCCGGTGCCCCGGCCCCAGCCGAAGCTCTTCAGCGCCTACCGCGAAACGCGGCGCTGGAACGAGGAGCTGGGCGTGGCTCACGTGGGATCGCTCAATCATCTCTGCCTGTCGCGTGAGATCACCGAGGTGATCCGCATCGCCGAAGGATTCCACGAGAAGAAGGTCGCTCAGATCGCCGACGCGATCGCGGCCGAGCGGAAGCGGGTGCGGCTCGTGCTCGTCGCGGGGCCCTCGTCCTCCGGAAAGACGACGTTCATCCGGCGCCTGGCGATTCAGCTCCGCGTGAACGGCATCATGCCGGTGGGGCTGTCTCTCGACGATTACTTCCTAGATCGCGCGAAGACGCCGCTCGGGTCGGACGGCAAGCCGGATTTCGAGTCAATCGAGGCGCTGGATCTCGATCTGTTCAACCGGCACCTGGCCGCATTCCTTCGCGGAGAGGAGGTCGCGGTCCCGCGCTTCGATTTCATCATCGGCGAACGCGTGGACCCGAATCGCTGGAGCCAGGCGCGCCTCGAGCCGGATCAGGTGCTCCTGATGGAAGGGCTGCACGGTCTCAACCCTCGTCTCACGCGGGCGGTCCCCGAGGCGGCGAAGTACCGCATCTTCATCTCGGCCCTCACGCAGCTCACGCTCGACGACCACAGCCGCATCTTCACGTCGGACACCCGCCTGCTGCGCCGCATCGTGAGGGACCGGCTCTTTCGCGGCCACCCCGCAACCCGGACGCTCGAGATGTGGGAGGCGGTGCGCCGCGGGGAAGCGCGCGGCATCTTCCCGTTCCAGGAGGATGCGGACGTCATCTTCAACTCCGCGCTCGTGTACGAGCCTGCGGTGCTCCGCATCTACGCGGAGCGCTTTCTGCTGGCGGTCCCGCGCGAGCACCCGTGGTACGCCGAAGCGTACCGGTTGCTCAAGTTCCTCACCTGGTTCGTCCCGATCCCCGAGGACGACGTGCCGTACACATCCATTCTGAGAGAGTTCATCGGGGGCAGCGCCTTCACGAACGAGCAGGGCTGACGGCGAGGGGAACCGGCCGCGAATCAAGAACCGAGAAGGTGACCCTCCTCAGATAGCGCCCGAACGTCTATACTTGTTGCGGGCGCCGGATGGAAGGGGACACCTCATGCTCAACAGCACCCGGTTTGCGACGTCCTTGCTCTTCGCTCTGGCGTTTCTGCCAGCGGCCGCGCGCGCCCAGACTCCTCCTCCCGTGCATCTCGTTCTCTTCACGCATATCGAGGACAACACCCCCGCCGGGACGCTCGGCTCCGCGCAGTCGCGGCAGAACTACCTACTCCTTCGCAGCCGGCTCATAGACCTGGCCCATCTCGCCGCCGACTCCGGCGTCCCGTGGTCGCTGCAGCCGGACTGGAAGATCCTACAAGCTGCTATACTGTATGAAGATACGGCGCTTATGGAGACGACAAACGGCAAGAACTTCCTCCGCTACCTCAAGGAAGACATCGGGAGCGTCGTTGATCCGCATTCCCACGAGAGCGGCGGCTACAACTACACGGACATCGCCCATCTTCTCGACTCTCTCGGCGTCGGGATGACGACCGTCATCGGAGGGCACGTCTGGGACCCGAGCCTGCCGCAGTTCCAGGAGTGGGATCGGTACCGCGTACCGGTGGCCGGTGAACGGTACCCGTGGGCCGAGTGGCGCGGCGACATCCTCATGGGAAGCGGAACGCCGAACCACGTGAACGATCCCATCGTGAGCGGCGTCTGGCGGCCTCGCGACCGATTCAACTACTTCGACCACGACAGCACCGCGAACATCGTCGCGATCGGCCAGTACCGGGGCACGCTGGAAGGCGTACCGGAGCTCATCAGCTTGTACGAGAGCGGTTCGGTTCCGCTCCAGTACCTGCTGACGACCTCCTACCACATCAAGCCGGCCACGATCACGAGGGCCGGAGGGATCGCGGACATCGCGGATTCCGTGATCACCCCCGTTCTTCAGATGCAGGCCGACGGCCTTGCGGTCGCGACCGATTTCACGTCGCTGGTCGAGACGTGGCAGACGCAATTCGGCTCGCGCGGCTTCCTCTACGATGCCGAGAACCCGACGAGCGACGCGCCCGAACGATCCGCTCCGCCGGTCGCGGTTGCTTTCGAGCAGTGCTCTCCGAATCCGTTCGCTGAGGAGGCGGTCGTTCGATTCTCCGTGTCGCGGGAGACGTGGGTCCGGCTCACGGTCTTCGACGTCCTCGGCCGTCGGGTGGCGACGCTCGTGGATGAGGCGAAGACTCCGGGGCCGCACACCGTGTCGTGGAACGCCGGCACGGCGGCGAGCGGAGTCTATCTTTGCCGGCTCGAGGGGTGCTCGGAGGCCGGCGAGGCGCGCGGGCGAGCGCTCGGCAGGAAGCTCATGCTTATCCGATAGGGACGCGCGCGGGCGGCAATCAGAGCGGCGGTCGCGGACGGCGCCGGCAGAGATCCGTGAGGTCCTCGATGCGCGCGGTCCCCATGCAGATCACCGAATCCGCCCCGCCCCAGTAGATCTTCACCGTGCCGTCTTCCTCCGGCACGGCTCCGCATGTGAACACCACGTTGTGCACGTATCCGGTCAGCTCCCAAGGATCCTCGGGCTGCACGATCCACTCGTCAGCCACCCCCAGGACGCGCGCGGGATCGTCGAGTGCGTGCAGCGCAGCGCCGAGCCTGTAGATGGCTCCGTCCATCGTCTGGAACACTCCGTGGTAGAGGCTCAGCCATCCGGCCGGGGTCTCGAAGGGCGGCGCGCCCGGCCCCACCTTCATCTCGTCCCAGTGGTAGGGAAGCGGCTTGATGACGACGCGTGATTCTCCCCAGTGCACGAGATCGGGCGAGTACGAGATCCAGATGGACCATGGGGCGATCTCCGTGTGCGGCCGGTCGAGGCGCACGTAGCGGCCACCGATCCTTCGCGGGAAGAGGACGACGTTGCGGCAGTCCGCCTGCGTGATCGTGGCGACGCGCTCGATCCGCTCGAAGTCGCGCGTGCGCGCGAGCGCCACGCGCACCCCGTGGCGCGAGTACGCGCTGTAGGTGATGAAGTACTCGCCCTCGATGCACGTGACGCGGGGATCCTCGACGCCGAACTCGTCGTCCCCGGCGGACGGTCCGCCTGACGCGGGTTCGAGGAACGGCTCGGCCCGGACGCGGAAGCGGTACCCGTCCTCGCTCTCCGCGAGACCGATGATCGAGCGTCCGCTTCGCAGGTGCGACCGGAACAGCATTACGTACCGCCCGTCGTGCTTCACCACGCCGGCGTTGTGAACGGTCTCGACCGGATACGGCACGTCATCGGGCGTGAGGATCGGGTTTTTCTCGTAGCGGCGAACGAGGGATCTGTCGCGTCGGTTCATGCGTGGCCTCCGACCGAGGGCGGCGTGGTCCATCCCGCGCGGCGCCCGGCGCGTTTCTCCTCCAGCACCGTCTCGTAGACGCGGACGTAATCGTCCGCCATCCGGTCCGCACTGAATCTCTCTTCGACCCACCTGCGGCACTCGGAGCGTTTGAGTTCGTGCACGCGGCCCAGTGCCGCCGCCGCCCCGGCGACGTCCGAGACGAGGAATCCGGTGCGCCCGTGGGCGACGACTTCGTTCATGCTCCCGCGCCGGAACGCGATGACCGGGGTGCCGCAGGCGTTCGCCTCGATCACCGACAGGCCGAAGGGCTCGTCGAAACCGATCGGATGGAGGAGCGCCAGCGCGCCGCCGAGGAGCGCGTCGCGATCGGCCGGCCCGACGCTCCCGATGAACGTGACTCGCTCGCCATCGAGGTGGGGCGCCACCTCGCGCTCGAAGTAATCGCGCTCCTGCACGATGCCGGCCATGACGAGCCGCAACTCCGCGCGCTTCGCGATCTCGATCGCCTCTCTCGCCCCCTTGTCGGGGTGGATGCGCCCGAAGAAGAGCGCGTAGCCGCCGGGCTCCGGTTTGAAGGTGAACAGCGAAAGGTCAATGCCGTGATGGACCGTGGCGATGTACTCGAGATCCGGATGCCGATCCGCGTCGCTGATCGCCACGTAGTAGGCGAGATGGTTGTACTTCCGGTAGACGGGCACGATCCTCGGCGACGAGAAGCCGTGGATCGTCGTCACCACCGGCGTGGATGTCATGCGCATGTACGTGAGCGGAAGGAAGTCGAAGTGGTTGTGGATCAGATCGAACTCATCGCCGCGCTCGAAGCACTCCGAGATGTGAAGGCACTCCAGGACTTTCGCGTCAATCGAGCGGTCCTCCTCGTACCCTCGCGGGCAGACGGCGTGCAGGCGCCCGGAAGTCTCCGAGTCGGCGGTCGCGAAGAGCGTGACGTCAATGCCGCGGCGGACCAGGCGTTCCGTGACAAGCGAGACGATGCTCTCCCACGGGCCGTAGTGCCGGGGCGGCGTGCGCCACGCGATCGGCGAGAGCATAGCGATCTTCATCGGCGACTCCGGCGTGAAATGCACAGACGGACTATACCCGGTTTTCGACACGCATGCCGTGAATACCCCTCGCTTCGGCCGGCGAGGCGACCTCGAACGCCATGGCGGGGGTGAAAGCGAAACGGGCGGCCGGATCGCTCCGGCCGCCCGCGGGCTTCCAACTGATCACTAATCCACGCGCAGGATCTTCCGCATCCGCTCTCCGTTCGGGGTCTCCAGGCGGTAGAAGTAAATGCCCGCCGGCGAGAGGCGACCGCGCTCGTCACGGCCATCCCAGAGGACGACCTGCGGCCCCGCGGCCCTCTGGCCGTCCACGAGCCGACGGATCGTGCGGCCCTGAACGTCGTACACGTACAGCTTGACCGCTCCCGCCTTCGGCAGCGAGAAGCCGATCGTCGCGCGCGTCGCGAACGGGTTCGGCCGGCTCTGCTCGAGCTTTAGCGGCGCCGGGACCGTCGAGCCCTCGGGTGCGGCGACCGAGTTCGGCGAGAACACCTCGAGCGAGAAGTCGTCTATCCCTGCCTCGATCAAGCCTCCCGACCCGAGGTCGCAGGCCTGGAAGCGGAACGTCACCTCGTCGGAGAGCGGAAGAAGCGTCTCGACATCAATCGAGACCACGCTCCAGTAGTTCGCATTGCTCTGTACGCGCTCGAGCGGCGTCCAGCTGAGTCCGCCGTCATTCGACACGTCCACGGCGAACTCGTCATCGGACGTGTTCCCGTTCTCGCCGAACCAGCGCGAGTAGTGCACGAACGCCTTCGTCGCCGCGCTCAGATCGAAGATCGGGCTCCGCAGCGACGTGCATCCAGCGTCCACGTCGTTGCTGCCGACAGGATCGCCCGGGTTGCCGTTGCCGGTCACGTAGCACTGGACGCCCGGGGCGGGTGTGTGATCGTCCTCGGGTTGCACCGCCTGTCCGTTGTAGACCGTCCCGGTCGGATCCGCCAGCACCCAGATTCCGGAGGTGGCCGTGTCGCCGGGCAGGCCGAGAAGCCAGTTCGGGTCGCCCGGAGCCTCCATGTCGTGCGAGTAGCCGATCTCGGTGACATAGAGGGTGAAGAAGCTCGCAGGCGCGTCGGTGGGATACGCGCTCTCGAAGCTGTTCGAGTCGTCCGCCCAGACGTAGTAGTCAATTTGGGTCCCGGAGGGCCAGCCCGGAATGTCCCCGGTGTACACGCCGCCGGATTCCGTCATGGGCGCCTCGAGCCACTGGCTCCCGTTGACGCGGTAGTAAACGACGGCGGAGGTGACGCCGCTCACATCGCTGATCGTCGCGTCCACGGAGTACGGACCCACGGCGTCGGTCGTCGTGAACAACTCGGTCACGTCGCTGATCGAAGGCCCTGCGACGTCGGTGAGGAAGAAGCTCAGGGGCGTTGTCTGCGATGCCGTAATCACGACCGTCTGCACCGTGTCCGGGGCGAAGCTCGGGTGGCTCGCGACGACGGTGAACGTCCCTTCCTGGGAGCCGCCGCTGTACGTGCCGTCCACTCCCGTCATGAACGTGCGTCCGCTCTCGAGCATCCGCACCTGGGCGCCCGGTATCGGGGCGTTCCCCGCGCCGGAGCTGCGAACCGTACCCGACAGTACGCCCATCGGAGCCGCCTGGATCGGGATGAACTTGATCGCGCGTCCCGTCGCCAGCGTGGCGGCGCCGGCCGGATACACGTTGGCGTAGGTGTAGAGGACGCCGTCCGTGTGATCACTGTTCTGAATCCCGACGGTGGCGTAGCCGTCGGTGCCGTCGCCGTTGTTCACGGTCTGGTACTGGAAGACGATCTGCCCGTCGTGTGAGGTGGTCGGGTAGTACGACGGGTCGAAGAGGATCGCCTGAAACAGCTCCTGCGCGGCGTTGGCCGCGTTGAGGAGGCGGCTCCATTCGACGATCCAGATGTGGTTCACGGAGTCGTACTTCTGACACACCCTGGCGGTTCCGCTCCGGTAGAGGTTGTCCCAGAACGGGGCGATCAGGTTCGAAGGCGCGCCGGCCCCCGGGATCGTCCAGTTGCGGTACTCGGTGAGATACGTGGATCCCATGGCGATCCACCCGTTCGAGCAGATCGTCGCCCGGTTGAACGTCTCGCCGTAGAACTGGAACTCGAACGGCATCGTCACCGTCAGCGACTTGTCCTGGTACTCGCCGTAGTCGCCGAGGACGACTTCCGTTCCGGTGCCGCCGTAAGTCGGGTCAATCTCGATCCAGCTGTAAACGGGAGCCTCGGAATAGCCCACGTCGGTGTTGTCGAAAGCGTAGTAGCCGTACTGGTCGGGACCGATCGGGTCGTCGCTCGTCGTGGTCCCAACCTGCACCGTGATGTACGTGGTGTCGCGCATGCCTCCGTTGCCGAGGGTCGAGAGGAGGAAGACCGCCTGGTGGCCCTGGTAGGTGTCGGAGAGGGAGCTGATCGTGAAGCGGTCGCTCGTGTTCTCGACGAAGTTGCCCTGAACGATCGTGCCGTAGATCGCGCTGGTGTCCGACACGGAGACGAACGGGCTCAGCGAGCGGAGCTGGGCGACGACGTTTTCGCCGTCCATGCTCCCGTCGTTCTGCAGCCGGACGCTGACCTGCACCGTTTCGCCCGGGTCGAACAGGCCGTTGCCGCCCGCGTTGTAGAGCGTGTACCCCGACGCGACGTGGTCGGGGGCCTTGACCGGGATCTCGATGATGGAGTGCCACTGGTCCGGCCCGGAGGAGACTTCGAGCCCGAACGTCAGCACGTGCGCGTCACGCGCCGCATAGTCCACCGTGAAGTCGAAGTCGTCCTGGGTCCATCGCAGGCTGTCCACCGGGACGCTCCCGATCGTCTCGGTCGCGTCCGTGATCGTCACGAGCGGGTCCACCGAGGTGAGCGTGGCCACGACCGACGAAGCGGGAGAGGAGCTGAAGTTCTTCACGCGCACCTGCAGCTCGACCGATTCTCCGGGGCTCGCGAATCCGTCCCCATTGCCTTCGCTCGTGCTCGTGGTGTCGTCGTCAACCACGGAGGCCACATATCCGATGAACGTGTTCGGTTTCTGGACCGGCACCGAAGCCAAGTACGGATAGCGGTCGTGCTTCGTGACGGTGAGGAAGAGGCTGCCTTCGGTCAACAGCGGAAGCGTGAGCTCGCAGTGTCCGGCCCCATCGGTGAACCCCACGACCTGCGCCTCTGCGCCCTTCCACACACAGACGCGGGCGCCCTCGGAGCCGGAGCCGCCCTCGGTGACCGTGACGATCAGCGAGTTCGCGCCGACCGGGACGCTTGATGTGTGGCTGACCGCCATCGCAGCAGGATAGCCGGTCCAGATCTCGCCCGCCGGGTCTCCCATGAGGTTGACCCAGTAGTTGTAAGCGTTCACGAAGGTCGGTTCGCGGGTGATGTAGTTCAGGTAGAGCTCCAGCTTCGCGCGAGTGAGCGCCGATCCCATCTCGTGGGTATCTTCATAGAGCATCGCCTGGAAGACGCCGAACTGGAGGGCGTTGTTGAAGCGCGTGTGCGTGTTCAGCGTGGCCACCCCGAGCGCCCCGACGGCGGCTCTCGGTGATGCGGTCGTGCCCGATCCGGCGCGCAAGAACCCTTCGCTGATGGACGTGCTGCCCGCGAACGAGCCGGTGCCGCAGGTCAGGATCGAGGCGAACGGCATCTTCCAGCTGTTGGAGAGCCCGTTCGTGTTCGTGTTGGACCAACCGCTCATGCCGTAGTAGCCGCGGTAGGCGACGAACGAGTCGCCGCGGTTGAACGCGGTGGTCATCTGGCTGACGAACGGATCGGCGAAGACGGTGTCAATCTGGGTGTAGTTCATCTCGCGCAGGCGCGTCTTGATCCACTGCATCACCTGGACGCAGCTGAAGCCCGATGAGTTCGGATCGCCGACGAGAGCCGCGCGCGTGTACCAGCCGGGATCGGTCAGATAGGGCGTGCTCTCGTAACCGGTCATCTTGAGGACGATGAGGTCGAGGTCGTTCGTCGAACTGATCGAGAGCCGCCCGATGTGCGCGTCGGGGAGCAGGTCCGTTCCGTCGAGCTGCGCGTACGGGAAATCACCTTCGCCGCCGTATGTCGGGTCGGTGAACGTGGGGAGCGCGTAGGTGCCGGCGGCGTCCCCGACGAGAACGATGAACTCCGGAGGCGCGGGCCACGTGTTGTAGGCACTCTGGATATAGGCCTTGATTGACGTCGTCGTCGTGCCGGTCAGGGCCGTCGTCGCCAGCACGACCGGGAAGCCCTTCTTCTTGCGCCAGTCAATGAGGCCCTGGAGCCGGCTCGTGATCGCCGCGTCGTTCGGGCAAATGATGAGATATGTCCCGTACTCCTGAGAGGAGATCTTGCCCGCGCTCGGGTAATTCAGGACGAGCGCCTGGTAGATATGGTCGAAGCTCTGCGTCGCCGGGATCGAGCGTTCGGCGCGGGCGGTCGCGAGGCTCTCGCCTTCGAATCGGACGTCAACGCGGAGTCTTCCGGCCACCCGAAGCGTCTTCTGCACGGGGTTGTACTCGATCGGGCGGAAGGTCACCGGGACGACACGCAAGCCGCGCAGGATGCCGGGCTCGCCCACTTCGACGGCCGGGAGGACTCCGAAATCATCACGAGCGTAGGCTTCGGCGTTCCAACTCACCTTCTGAGACGCCTCGTCCAGGATGGGCAGAAGATCCACGTCCGCGATCTCCTCCACGTCTTCCGGCGTGACGGATACGGACGCCGCAGCCCCATCCGGCACCACGAGGAATCGCGTGAAAGAGGGGATGCCCGGCTCTCCCACGTTTCCGGACAAGCCGCCGCCCGGAATTGCAAGGCTCTGGAATTCACGGCCGTCCGCCGACAGGCGCTCGGCGGCCAGCAGGGGCAACTCGAAGACAAGGCTGAGCCCGCCGGCATCGGAAGCGGCGACCTCGATCCGCGGTGCGTCCTGAGGGCTGACTTCCGAGGCCGGCACGAGCGCCGGGGCCCCGTAAGCGGCCGTTGCGGCCAGCGCGAGCACGGCCAAGGCAGTAGCCAGGAGTCGATGCATCGGTGCCTCCGAAGGTTTGTAGAAGAAAGGCGAAGGATGCCGTGGAGATACCTGGTCCATGGGTGCTTTCCGATCCCAGAGTCGAAGGGTGCGAGAGAATAATACACGATCCAGCCCTCGCGCGGAAGCACGATTCCACGATTTGCAGGATCTCTTGCGCCTCCGCGCGCGAGTTGCGGAGCCCGACCAGGAGAGTCTGATCCACGCCGGCGAGACTTCGGGATGGGCGGAATGGGCCCTATCTGGTATGATCTTCGTGCTTCGTATCGGGCAGGAATCTGAATCCGTCACACCATCACGCCCGCTGGGGGAGGCATCAATGAAGCGGCTCCTCGTCCTTTCCGTTCTCCTCATCGTCTCGGCCGGCTCAGCGCAGGGAACCACGCGTCTCGTGCCCGGCCAGTACTCCACGATCCAGGCCGCGGTGGATGCAGCCATCGCAGGCGACGTCGTCTTGATCGCGCCCGGCGTGTATTCCGACGTCACGCATACGCCCGGAGGCGGCGACACGACGAAGTGCGTGGTCGTCATGAAGAGCGGCATCACACTGCGCGGCATGGGCCGCGGGCGCACGATCATTGACGCCAACCAGCTCGGTCGCGGCATCCAGTGCACCGGCGTCACCAACGCGTCCATCGAGAGCATGACGATCCGCGAGGCTTTCGCCCAGATCCACGGCGCCGGCATCTTCTGCCTGGACGGCTCTTCGCCGCTCATCACCGACTGCGAGCTGACATCGAACTTCGACGGTGCTTTCATCTGCTACAACGCGTCGTCGCCGACGCTCGAGTATTCCCGGCTGACGATCAACGCGGGCAAGGAAGGGGCGGCGATAGCCCTCTATTTGAACAGTTCGCCGGTCGTCAGGAGTTGCTTCATTGACGGGAGCATCGCGCCCGCGGGGGCTGCGATCATCGTCCGGGACGGCTCGGCGCCCCAGTTCATAGACTGCGTGGTCACGAACAGCCTCATCAGCGCTCCCGGCGGCTTCGGGGGCGGTGTCGGGGTCGTGAGCGCCTCGGCGACCCTCCTGGGCTGCCGGATCGAGGACAACACGGCGACCGGCGGGGGCGGTGGCTGCGCCTTCAGCCAGGCGACGATCCAGATGACGAACTGCCTGGTGCAGTCGAACCGCACGACCGGCGCCTATGGGCCGGGCGGCGGCGTGTTCATTGACTTCGAGTCGAACGTGGTCATGGAGGGCTGCACGATCACGCGGAACTCCATCGTGGGGAACGACCTGTTCTCCGACGGCGGCGGGGTCTGCATCAACAGCGCGACGCAGGTCACGCTCCGGCAGTGCACGATCTCGGCGAACACGACCTGCACCTCGGGCTTCGGGGGCGCGATCGCCGTCTTCACCTGCAACCCGGTCATCGAGAAGTGCATCCTTTCGCATAGCATCCGTGGCGCCGGCATGGCCTGCGACGAGGAGAGCGTGCCGGTCGTCTCGTGCACCGATCTCTACGGCAACCTGAACGGCAACTCGATCTGCGGGACGAACGGTGGCCAGAACTTCTCCCAGGATCCTCTCTTCTGCGACCTCGCCGGCGACGATTACCGGCTCCAGGCCGCTTCCCCTTGCGCGGCGGGCCAGCACCCGAGCGGCGCCGGGGCCTGCAACGGGAGCCGTCTGGGCGCGAATGACGTGGGTTGCTCCCCGCTCGGGGTCACGGAAGGCGTACCGACGGCGCGCCTCGTCGGCAACAGCCCGAATCCGTTCCAGCCGGCCACCACGATCCGGTTCGATCTCGTGCGGGCGTCCCTTGTGGTCCTCGAGGTCTTCGACGTGGCGGGCCGCAAGGTCCGCACGCTCGAGAACTCGCGGATGGAGGCCGGGCGCCACGAATCGTCGTGGGATGGGAGCGACGACGGCGGGCTGCGAGTCTCCGGAGGGGTCTATTTCTATCGGTTGACCGCCGACGGCATGAAGGAGTCGCGCCGGATGGTCCTCGCCCGATAAAGCCTCACCCAGCGGACCCCGGTGGTCCGCGGACGAGGTCGTTCAGCCGCGGCCCTCGGCATCCAGCCGGGGGCCGCTGGCTTTCGTTGCCGGATCGGCCGCCGCCGCTTATCATCGTGGGGCCGCGGCAAACAGACCGCGAGAGCCGGCGCCCAGGGAGTCAACACGGAGGGGAGCGATGCGGGGAGCGGTGGTGGCTTTCCTCGTTGTATCTGCGGTCGTGTCGTTCGGATTCTTCGCGGTGGGAAGGCCGCACGGCGCCGACGGCGCCGCGCCGGATCCTCGCACTCTCAGCGTGGAAGTCTCCGGTGATGAGTCGGGTCTTCTCACGGAGCCTGTCCTTCGCTTGATCCCCATGCCCGACGGCGCCTCGAGCGCCACGGTTCGCGTCGGCGGCGAGGCGGCCCGCGGCCT